>JBBRHT010000118.1:0-6432 GCA_038222295.1 Lysobacterales bacterium | reverse complement strand
TTTCGAAGGCGAGAGCGGCAGCCGCTTCCGCGTGTTGCGCGCCTTCAAGAATCGCTTCGGCGCGGTCAATGAGCTCGGCGTTTTCGCCATGGGCGAAAGAGGCCTGCGCGAAGTTCCCAACCCGTCGGCGATTTTCCTGTCAGGCGGCAGCACGCCGCAAGCGGGCAGTTGCGTGACGGTGACGCGCGAGGGCACGCGGCCGTTGCTGGTGGAGGTGCAGGCGCTGGTGGATTCTTCGCCATTGTCCAACCCGCGCCGGGTTGCGGTCGGGCTGGAGCAGAACCGGCTGGCGATGTTGCTGGCCGTGCTGCATCGGCATGGCGGCATCGGCGTCGGCGACCAGGATGTCTTCGTCAATGTCGTCGGCGGCATCCGCCTGCAGGAAACCGCCGCGGACCTGCCGGTTCTGCTCGCGGTGCTGTCGTCGTTGCGCGACAAACCACTGGCCGACAAGACCGTAGCCTTCGGCGAGGTCGGATTGTCTGGCGAGATCCGTCCCGTTCCCAATGGCGAGGAACGCCTGCGCGAAGCGGCAACGCATGGGTTCAAGCGCGCCATCATCCCGAAGGCGAACGCGCCGAAGTCGGGAAACTACAAGGGACTGGAGGTCATTGCGGTCGAACGGTTGGTGGACGCCCTGGCTGCCGTCGACTGATCGACTGCGTGCGCTCCCCGCTGATGTGACGTCTCGTTCCCGCCCCGGCGCCGGTAAGATGGTGATCCTGCGATCGCTGCAGGCGCCAAGGGGATTGGCGTACGACAAACACAACAGGGGATTTCCATGAGATTCAAGACGATTGTTTTGATGGCTTCGGCTGCATTGCTCAGTGCGTGCTCGGCGATGACGACCATCAGCTCACCCAATGCCGGCACGACCGTGGCCCTGCGCGACAAGACGCTGGTGCTACCGGCCACGCAGTCGATCAAGGGCACGACCTTCGGAAACTACGAATTCAAGGCGACCGACCCGGCGTCGCCAGAACCGATGTACGGAATCCTTCCGCTGGAGATGAAGGGTGGCCACATGGCGGCGGACATCCTGCTGTTCGCACCGGGGATGTTCTTCAACCTGCGCGGCGCGTTCCCCTTTTATGAGGTCGACGTGCGCAGTGGGGTGATCCGATACAAGGAGGACAAGGACGAGGCTTGGGTCGAATACCGACCGACGCCGGAAGAGGTCGCCCGCGCCCGCGAATTCTTCAATCCGCAGCAGGCGGGTGGAGCGGCGGCGGCCGGACGCTGAGCCGGCGGGCAGGGCAGTTGCCTGCCTTCGAGTCCCGATAGCGAGAGGACGATCCCGGCAGCCTGTGGCGCGCCGGGATTTTTCTGGTCCACTGGATCAGTGCGCGGCGGCTGCGCTCGATGCCTTGGCCACGAACGGTGGCTTGGCGATCCAGACGAAGGCGATCACGATCAGGAACAGGATCCCGAGCAGGTGGAAGATCTCGTTGAAGCCGATCTGCGCCGCCTGTTGCGAGATCATCTGGTTGAGCATGACCGCGCCACGTTGCGTATCGCCGCCACCCAGCGCGTCGACGGACTGCCGCACGACGGGATCGTACGCGCCGATGTGCTCGGTGAGCTGGGCATGATGGACGATGGTGCGCTGGTTCCACGCCCACGTCGTCAGTGAGGCGGCGAAGCTGCCGCCCAGCGTGCGCACGAAAGTGGCCAAACCGGAACCCGCGGCAATTTCATGCGGCTCCAGGTCCGACAACAGGATCGTGAGCACCGGCATGAAGAACAACGCGACGCCCAGCCCCTGCCACAGCTGGACCATGGCGACATGCTGGAAATCCACATCCAGGTTGAAGCTCGAACGCGCGAAGCTGGTGAACGCCATCACCACGAAGGCGAAGCTCGCGACCACACGCAGATCGAAACGCGCCGCGTACAGGCCCACGAATGGTGTCAGCAACACCGGCAGGATGCCGATGGGGGCGGTGGCGTAGCCGGCCCAGATCGCGGTGTAGCCCAGGTTGCGCTGCAGCCACAGCGGCACCAGCAGGCCCACCGAGAAGAACGCAGCGTAGGCCGTGACCATCGCAATGGTGCCAGCGGTGAAGTTGCGGTGCCGGAACAGTCGCAGGTTGACGATCGGGTCGCGGTCGGTGAGTTCCCAGATCAGGAATACCGTCAGCGCGATCACTGCGACGACCGCGAGCATCACGATCTTGGTCGAATTGAACCAGTCTTCGTCATTGCCAAGGTCGAGCAGGATCTGCAATGCGCCGACGCCGAGCACCAGCGTGGCCAGGCCGATGTAATCCATCTTCGGCTTCTCCAGCCGTTCCGGCCGTCCCTTGAGCTGGCGCCCGACGACCACGCTGGAAAAGATCCCGATCGGGATGTTGATGAAGAAGATCCATTCCCAGCTGTAGTTGTCGGTGATCCAGCCGCCGAGGATCGGTCCGGCGATCGGGGCCACGACGGTCACCATCGCCAGCAGCGCGATCGCCTGTCCGCGCTTGTGCGGGGGGTAGATCGAGATCAGCAGTGCCTGCGTCACCGGGTACATCGGACCGGCGACGAATCCCTGCAGCGCGCGCGCCAGGACCAGGAAGCCCATGCTGTTGGCCAGGCCACACAGCAGCGATGCCGCGACGAATGCCAGCGTCGCCCACATGAACAACTTGCGCTCGCCGAATCGCCGGGTCATGAATCCGGTCAGCGGCAACGCGATCGCATTGCTGACCGCGAAGGACGTGATGACCCACGTCGCCTGGTTGGCGCTGGCGCCGAGATTGCCGGAGATCGCTGGCAGCGACACGTTGGCGATCGTGGTGTCGAGCACCTGCATGAACGACGCCAGCGCCAGGCCGATCGTCGCCAGCGCCATGCTCGGCGGCCGGAATCCCGCTTGCGGCGCCGGCACGGCGCCGACGGTGGCGGCGTTGGCTGACATCGCGATCAGCCGTGCCGTGGGTTTGGCAGGTTGTCCCGGATGATCCGCGCGATCACGGCATCCGCATCACGCAGCTGCTGCGCGAACACCTGCGTCGACAGGACCGGCTTGGCAGGCACGGCCGCAGGCAGCACCGGTCCTGACTGGTCGCGGATGGTGACGTCCGTGGACATGCTCATGCCCAGTCGCAGCGGGTGCTCGGCGAGTTGCTTGGGATCGAGTTCGATCCGCACCGGCACGCGCTGCACGATCTTGATCCAGTTGCCGCTGGCATTCTGCGCAGGCAGCAGCGAGAACGCCGCGCCGGTGCCCAGTCCCAGGCTGGCGAGCCGGCCCTTGAACGTGACGTCGCTGCCGTAGAGATCAGACGTCAGTTCGACCGGCTGGCCCAGTCGCATGTGCCCGAGTTGGGTTTCCTTGAAATTGGCGTCGACCCAGACCTGTTCCAGTGGGATGACGGTCATCAATGCCGTGCCTGGCTGGACGCGCTGGCCCAGCTGCACGCTGCGCTTGGCGACATATCCGGATACGGGCGCGATGATCGCCGCGCGCTGCAGGTTGAGGTAGGCCATCCGCAACTGCCCGGCTGCGGCCTGCACCTGCGGCTGGTTGTAAAGCGTGGTGGCATCCACCAGGGCGCTGCTTCGCGACAACTCGCCGCGCGAGGACGACAGCGCAGCTTCGGCGGCGGATAGTGCTTCGCGCGCGTGCGCCAGTTCCTCCGCGGAGACCGCACCGGTGGCGACCAGCCCACTGCGCCGCTGCACGTCGGCGCGGGCCTTCTGCACGTTGACCTGCTCGGCGGCGATGCCAGCGCGTCCGGCGTCGACGGTGCTGTAGAGGCCGCGCACCTGGCGCACGCTACCTGCGAGGTTGGCGACGGCCTGGCTGTAGGCGACGCTGGCATCGTTGGGGTCGAGCTGCACCAGCACCTGCCCGGCCTGGACCTTCATGCCATCGTCGGCGCCGATGCTGACCACCGTGCCGGCGACCTGCGAGGTGACGCTCACGACATTGCCTTGTACGTAGGCGTCGTCCGTGCCCTCGTGCCAGCGGCCGACGAGGAAATACCACAGCCCCCAGCCGATGCCGGCGGCAATGACGACGGCGACCAGGATGAACAGTGCGCGCTTGCGCTTGCTGGGCTTCCGCTTCGCAGGTTCCGCCGCGTTTGGGTTCAGTTCGGTGGTCATTGCGAGATGGCCTTGGCTGGTCCGGCTGGTGGATTGGGGGAGGCGAGGTCAAGCCCGCCGCCTAGCGCGCGGTCGAGATCGACGGTGGCCCCGAGCCGCTGCGCGTGCAGGGCGGCGAGTTGTTGTTCGGATTGCAGCAGCGGTTGTTGCGCGACAAGCACGTCAAGCTGCGTGGCGAGGCCAGCGCGATAGCGGATCTGCGCGAGTTGCCATGCCGCGTTTGCGGAGGCCTGCGCGCGCTGCACGGATGCGATCTGCGCATCGAGCGAGCGCGCCGACTGCAATGCGTCAGCGACCTGCTGCAGGGCGGACACGAGGATCTGGTTGTAGTCGGCCACCGCAAGATCGGAATCGGCGTCGCTTTTGGCCAGCTGGTTGCGCAAACCGCCGCCATCGAAGATCGGCAGGCTGATTGCCGGACCGCCCTGTACCAGCAATGCCTTGTTGCTGAACAGATCGGCGAGGCCACCCGAGGCCAGGCCCAGCATTCCCGACAGGTTGACCGTCGGATAGAAGGCGGCCTTGCTCGCGCGGATGCCCTGCGACGCTGCTTCGACACGCCAGCGCGCGGCGACGACATCGGCGCGGTGGCCCAGCAATTCGCTGGGAAGCACCGCAGGCACGCCGGGCGCGGGCGCCGTCAAGACCGTTGGCCGCGTGATGGCCAGTCCGGCATCGGGTCCCTTGCCGAGCAGCGCGGCCAAGGCATTGCGTGCAGCTGCGATGTGCTGCTGCGCCGCCTCGACCTGTTGCGTCGCGCTGGCGACGCCACCTTCGGCCTGGCGCACTGGCAACTGGCTGTCGAGCCCGGCCTTCACGCGCTGGCCGGCCAGCGACAGCAGGTGCGATGCGCGGTCCTTGTCGGCCACGGCAACGTCCTGCGCGGCGAAGGCCTGCGCGAGCGTGATGTAGGTCGATACGACATTGCTCGCCAGCGCCACGCGTGCGGCCTGGGCGTCGACCTGGGCGGCGTGCGCCTGGCCCAGGGCCGCTTGCCACTTCGCACGCCGCACTCCCCAGAAATCCGGGTCGTACTTCAATTGGAGGTTGAGCAGGACGACGCCCGTGTAGGCGCCGCCTAGCGGGGCCGGCGCGACGGTTTCGGGAATCCGGATTCCCGAGTACTGCGCGCCAACGCCGACCTGGGGCTTGCGCGCCGAGTCGGCGAGCCCGGCCTGGGCGATGGCCTGGCGCAGGCGCGCGTCGGCAACGTCGAGGGTCGGGGTGCCATTCAAGGCCTGCGCCACCAGTGCATCGAGTTGCGGGTCGCCGAACGCCGTCCACCAGACCTTGGAGGGAAAGTCCGCTGGCGAGAAGGCTCCGAAGCTGCGTGCCGCAGACAGCTGGTTGGCATCGGCCAGATGGCCTTCGGGAGCAAGCCCGTGCGTGCTCGCGCAGCCGGCCAGCATGACGGCGAGGGCAACTGCCGCAACGCGCACAGGGTTGGAAAACCGGTCGCAGGCCATGGTCAGTCGTCCGAATAGAGGTTGTCGCGAACCTGCTCCAGCAGGCGTGTGAGCCGTTCAACGTCGGCTTCACCCAGGCCGCGCATTGCGCGCTCCCTGACGCGAAGACCCAGGTGATTGACCTCTTCCCACATCGCACGGCCGGTATCTGTCAGGTGGATATGCAAGGCGCGGCGATCGGCCGGGTCCGCGACCCGTGCGACGTAACCGCGCGCTTCCAGCTTGTCGAGCAGGCGGGTCATCGCTCCGGGGTCCAGTTGGGCCGAGCGCGCCAGTTCGGTCACGCTCGCCGTGCCATGGGCCAGCTCCTTGAGCACGATGTACTGGCTGAAGGTCAGCTCGTGGCCGGCGCCGGCGAGTTCGTGCTCCATGCGCGCCCACATGCCGTCCCGCAGCTGACGGAACAGCAGTCCGAGGGTCGAGCCAGTGCAACTGGAGGTCGGGGGGATATTCATGGCGGAGCGCATGATTCCCGCTCGAACAATATTTGTCAATGCAAATATTGTTACTACAACGACTAGCTGCCGCCGAGCCTGTTCAGGAAGCGTGGGGTAGCACGACCTCGAGCACGAACTTGCTGCCGAAAAACGCCAGGACCAGCAGTGCCATGGCCGACAGGGTCCAGCGGACGGCCGTGGTTCCGCGCCAGCCGTAGCGCCATCGACCCAGCAGCAGCCCGCCAAAGAGCAGCCAGGACAGCACGCTGAGCACGGTTTTCTGCACCAGCTGCTGTTCCAGCAGGTTCTCCACGAACAGCACGCCGGTCAGCAAGGTCGCCGTGAGCAGGATGAAACCCACGCCGATCGTGCGGAACAGGAGCAACTCAAGCTCGGTCAGTGGCGGCAGTGCACGCAGCCATCCGTGGAAC
>JBBRHT010000117.1:0-6448 GCA_038222295.1 Lysobacterales bacterium | reverse complement strand
CTACACGCGGCTGCACCTGGACGAAAAAACGCTCGGCAACGCACGCAAGGCGGTAGTCGATGCACTGGAAGTCGGCGACCTTGTGTACATCCCGGGCCACGTGATGCTGGTGATCGGACGCATCGGCGGTGAGCCCTACGTCATCCATGACATCCACGACGGCAAGTACATCGACGCGAGCGGCGCTTTGCAGTCAATGCACTTCAATGGCGTCGTGGTAACCCCGCTGACGCCACTGCGGTTGGATGCGACCCGCGGATTCGTCGATGGCATCACCGATATCGTCCGGATGCTCGATGGTCACCCCGCGCCTGCCGCGCCAGTGGTCCTGCGGCAATGAGCCGGGCTGGCAACGTCGGTCGCCTGCTGCTGGCCCTCGCGCTGGCGATACCTGCTGGTTGCGCGCAACGCGTCGCGAGGAACGCATTGCCGTGGCGACACGCCGGGCAGGCAGTGGTGGTCACCACCACCGACTGGAACGCCGACCACGGCACGCTGCAGCGCTTCGAGCGACTGCTTGATCGCTGGAAAGCCGTTGGCGAGCCCGAGCCTGTCGAAATCGGACGCAGCGGCTCGGCATGGGGCATCGGACTGCATCCGGCGGCGCCCGACGGACCAGCGAAGCGCGAAGGCGATGGGCGCAGCCCCGCTGGCGTCTTCGGCATTGGCAATGCGTTCGGCTACGCCACGACGGCTCCCACCGCACTGCCCTACCAAGCCATGCAGGCGTCCAGCTATTGCATCGACGTCAGCGGCTCACCGCTTTACAACCGCATCGTCGATGCGCAGGTCGTCGGCGACAACGCCGTGGCCGGCGCAACCGAACCCATGCGTCGCGACCTGCACGACGCTGGCGACCAGCGTTATCGGCTGGGCTTCGTCATCGAGCACAACGCAAGCGCGGTACCGTTGGGCGGCAGCTGTATCTTCGCCCACATCTGGAAATCGCCGGACTCGACCACCAGCGGCTGCACCGCGATGGCGCCGACGACGATGGACATCGTCCTGTCCTGGTTGCGCCCCGACGCGCATCCGGTGTTCATCCTGCTGCCGCTGACCGAGTACCGGCGGCTGCAATCGACCTGGGATCTACCCCCACTCGCCGGTAGACGCTAGACGTCAGGCTTGTCCAGGGACCAGCCGGCCGCGTTGCGACGAAATTCCGAGACTCGCCCAGGCAGGAACGCTCCGCGATCTGGCTGCCAGTCCCAGACCTCCACGGCCATGCTGGTCCCCGACACGCGGATGACGTTGAAAGCGTTGGCCTCTCCCCGGCCCCGGGTGGATGTCGATGTGCCCGACTGCACCACCAGCGCGGCATGGCCTTCAATGCCGTAACGCTCGGCGGTATTGCTGTGATGGGAATGATGCAGGTGGCCCGACAGGAACAGGTCGACTCCGGCTTCGGCGAACGCACGCATGGCCACCGACGCCCGGCCGACCAGCTCGGACTCCCCGACATGCGCGGGGACATCGAACGGGTGATGCGTCACCACGACCCGCACCACGGACGGGGCGAGCCCGGAGAAACGACTGGCGATCGACTCCACCTGGTCGATGTTGATCCGGCCGCCCTTGAAGGTCAGCGAACGCGCGGTGCTGATGCCGACGATGGCGACCTCGTCGTCCTGGTAGAAGGGCTCGCGTTCGGCCGTGACGTGGCGACGAAAGCGCGCGAGCGGGGCGACGAAGCGACGCATGACATCGTAAAGCGGAACATCGTGGTTGCCGGGAATGACGATCTGCGGCGACGGCAAGCGATCCAGGAATGCACGCGCCTGGATGAACTGGCTCTCGCGCGCACGCTGGGTCAGGTCGCCCGACACCGCGACCACGTCGGGTTTGACGGTGGCAACGGCATCGAGCAATGGCTCCAGCACCTCGGGATCGGTGCGGCCGAAATGGAGATCGGACAGGTGGGCGATCGTGCGCATCAGTTCGCGCTCCCGGACGCCACGCGGGTGTCCGCGGGAGCCAGCACGCACAGCGCCTTGGGGAGGATCCGATAGCTGACGGGCGTCGGCAGTGCATTCACTTCGCCATCGGTCGCCACCATGATCGACTGCTTCGGCGATTCCACGCGGAAGTCCGCTGCCTCGAATGCGTCGAAGTCGCCTGCATGCGACCCGATTCCGAACAGCGCCCGGAAACCGAGCGACAACAGCCCCCACGCCGTCTTGGGTCGCAGCACGTACAAGGACAGGTGGCCAGCGTCCAGGCATCCGCGCTCGCCGATGCCGAATCCTTCGAGCACATAGGTGTTGTTGCCGACAAAGATGAAAGGCGTGCGGCGCTGCAGTTCCTTGCCATCGACGCAGACCACGGCGCTGAAGGACGCCGGATTCCGCAATGCGCTCCACGTAGCGTGCACGAGTGCCGGCCACTTGCCGATGCCCAACCGGTGCTGGGCATCCTCCCGCTCGGCGACAATGCGCGGGTACAGACCCATGCTGGAGTTGTTGAGGAAGATGTGGTCGTTGACGCATGCCACGTCCACCAGGATGGCATGGTTGTCGGCAATGACCCGGGTGGCCTTGTCGATGTCGAAGGGGATCCCGAGGTCGCGTGCGAAATGGTTGAGGGTGCCCAGCGGCAGGACGCCGAATGTCGCCTTCCGGTCCAGCAACCTGGCGGCAACCGCGTTGATGGTGCCGTCGCCTCCACCGGCCACGATCAATCCCGCTCCCGCAGCGAGCGCTTCGTCGACGACGTGCGCGATGTCCTGGTCGGGCTTCAGCACAATCACGTTCGCGCGGAGGCCGTGCTTGCGAAATGCCGTCTCGATCGCGCTGGAATCGTCCGACGCGCCGTCGGGGCCGGAACTTGCGTTGACGATCACGGGAATCTCGGTCACGCGTTGCTCCGCTTGCGGTTGACCAGGCAACTACGCACTCTCGTTGGCCGTGGCGGGGCGTGCGGTGGCCCTGCTCTCGATGCATGCCTGTCGATCCTGGCAATCCAGCCGGGCGGCGTCGAGCAGTGCCGGCATCTTCTCGACCAGGAAGTCGATGAAGACGCGCACCGCGGGAAGCAAGCCACGGCGCGACGCGAACACGGCGTGAAAAATGCCCTGCGGCAATCGCCACTGCGGCAGGACGACTTCCAGCGTTCCGTCGCGCACTTGCTGCGCGCAGAGTGTTTCGGGCAACAGCGTGATGCCGACGCCTTGCTCGGCGAGCGAGCGCAGCATCGGAAAATCGAAGCCGGATACGCGCGGCTTGAGATCCACGCGACGCACCTCCCCGTCCGGCCCGTGCAATTCCCAACGCTGCCTGGCTTCGTCCTCATTGATGCTGAGGGTCACGTGCTGGGTGAGTTCATCCGGGTCCACGGGTCGACCCATGCCATCGAGGTAGCGCGGGCTGGCGACCAGCAACTCCTGGATCTGGCCGAAGCTGCGCATCACCAGGCCGCCGTCGTCATCCAGCCGGGACCTGACGCGCATGGCCACATCGAAGCCTTCGTTGATCAGGTCGACCTTGCGGTTGCTGACATGCAGCTGCAGGCGAACCTGCGGATAGCGGGCGAGGAACTCCGGGAGCAATCGCGGCATCTGCTCCTGCGCAAGCCCGACCGGGATGCTGACGCGCACCACTCCGCGGGGCTCGGCACTGAGACGATCGACGACCTCGCGCGCCGCGTTGGCCTCGGCCAGCATCGTCTGCGCATGGCGATAGACGCCGTTGCCGACGTCCGTCACCGCGAAACGCCGCGTCGAACGCTGCAGCAGTCGCACGCCCAGGTCGGACTCGAGCTGGGTGATGCGCCGGCTCAGGCGGGACTTCGGGATGCCCAGTGCCCGTTCGGCTGCCGCGAAACCGCCGTGGTCGACGACCATCGCAAAGTAATAAAGGTCATTCAGGTCCTGCATGGCTGCCTCCGCCGCGGTTCCATGGATGGAACAATCAGTGGCATTTGACTACCTTTATCCCATACAGGCAACAGCCTATGGTGTGTCCTGTCGCGGCCAATGGCCGCATCGAAAGGCCAAACCCATGAAACTCCTCCATGTCGACACCAGCATCCTGGGCGCGCAATCGGCCAGCCGCGAACTCAGCGCGGCGATCGTGGCCCGATGGAAGGATGCCGTCCCGGGCCTACAGATCACCTATCGCGATCTGGACGCCTCGCCGCTGCCCCATGTGAGCGCTCGATCCCTTGCCGGGGCCGACGCGCCGGAAGCGGCCGAGGCGGGTCGCGCGTTGCAGGAGTTCCTCGATGCCGATGTCATCGTCATCGGGGCGCCCATGTACAACTTCGGCATTCCCTCGACCCTCAAGGCCTGGATCGATCGACTGGCGGTGGCGGGACAGACCTTCCACTACACGCCGAACGGCCCGGAAGGCCTCGCCGGCGGCAAGAAGATCATCCTGGCAAGCACCCGTGGCGGCTTCCACCAGCACAGCGGGGCCGACTTCCAGGAGCCGTACCTGCGCTATCTGTTCGGGTTCTTCGGCATCACCGATATCCAGATCGTGCGGGCCGAGGGACTGGCGGTATCGCCAGGGCAGCGTACCGAGGGCATGACAGCCGCACACCGCTCGATCACTGCGCCGCTGGCCGAGGCGGCCTGAGCGGGCCGATGACAGGTGCAAAGGCCCGCGCGAACGGGCCTTTGCCATGAATCCATCGGACCCGACCGCGTCAGGCGATGCGTTCGACCCCGCCCATGTACCGACGCAATGCCTCCGGCACGACGATCGAGCCGTCTGCCTGCTGGTAATTTTCCATCACCGCGATCAGCGCGCGACCGACGGCAACGCCGGAGCCGTTGAGCGTATGCAGCAGTTCCGGCTTGCTGGCGGCTGGGTTGCGCCAGCGTGCCTGCATGCGGCGCGCCTGGAAGTCCCCGCAATTTGAGCACGAGGAAATTTCGCGGTACGTGTCCTGCGATGGCAGCCAGACTTCGAGGTCGAAGGTCTTGAGCGCGGTGAAGCCCATGTCCCCGCCGCACAGCAGGACGCGCCGGTACGGAAGACCCAGGCGCTCCAGCACGACCTCGGCACTGCGCGTCATGCGCTCGTGTTCCGGCGCGCTGTCGGCCGCGGCAGTCAGTGACACCAGCTCGACCTTCTCGAACTGGTGCTGGCGGATCATTCCGCGCGTGTCGCGTCCATGGCTGCCGGCCTCGGCGCGGAAGCAGATCGAATGCGCGGTGACGCGCATGGGCAGCACCTCTGCATCGAGGATCGTGTCGCGCGCCAGGTTGGTCAGCGGCACCTCGGATGTCGGGATCAGGTAACGCCTGCTTGCCGTTTCCCCCTCGCCCACCTGGGTCGCGAACAGGTCATCCTCGAATTTCGGCAGCTGGCCGGTCCCGAGCATCGAGTCGGCGTTGACCAGCAACGGGACATTCGTCTCCTCGTAGCCATGCTCCGATGTATGCAGGTCGAGCATGAATTGCGCCAGCGCACGGTGCAGGCGTGCCAGCTGTCCACGCAGCACGGTGAAGCGCGCACCGGACAGCTTGGCAGCCACGTCCCCGTCCAGCCAACCGTGTCGCGCACCGAGCTCGACATGGTCCTTGACCGCAAAGTCGAAGGCGCGAGGAGTGCCCCATCGATGTTGCTCGACATTGCCGGTTTCATCGCGGCCCGGCGGGACAGACGCGTCGGGAACATTGGGAATCCCCAGCGCGATCGCGTCGATCTGCCCGCGGATACCGTCCAGGCGCGCCTCACTGTCGCGCAACTCGCCACCGAACGCGGCGACTTCGGCCATCAGGGCGCTGGCGTCCTCGCCTTTCGCCTTCGCCTGCCCGATCGCCTTGCTGCGCGTATTGCGCAGGTTCTGCAACTCCTGCGTGCGCACCTGCAACTGCTTGCGCTCGGACTCCAGGGTCTCCAGCGCCGACACATCGAGCTCGAACCCGCGTGTCTCGCGCAGGCGCGTGGCGAGTTGCGCCGGTTGGGTGCGGAGCAGTGCGGGATCGATCATGGACAAACCGGCAAGCGGACAGGGGCGTGATTATCGCGTGTTTGACGCGGGTATGGCCGTGCAAGAATGCCAAGGTTCGTTAAAGGGAATGCCAAATGTCCAGCCCTTCTCCCCATGACACCAATCACGTCCACGTTCCGGATGATCGCGGCCTGCGCCGGAACATGACGGACTGGCGACCGTCACGGCGCACCCTGCTCGTACTGGGAGCTGCCTTCGTGATCGGATTGCTGCTGTTCGTGCTGATGTGGTGGCGTGATCGCGGCCAGGAGTTCTACCGTGCCGACGCGGCTCCAACGGCAACGTCGGAGCAGCAGTTCGAGCCCTTGCCGGCGCCATTGCCAGCCGATGCAGGCAATCGCGACAGCCGCCTGGGAGAACCTGCGGTGGAAGACGCGTCGCCGGCCATGGGCAGGATCGAACCACCGCCCGCGCCACGCCCAGCGGAACCACCGCGGGCGCCCTCTCCTCCGGCGAACGCGGGCCCGGCACCCGGGGCCACGCCGGTCGC
>JBBRHT010000116.1:0-6468 GCA_038222295.1 Lysobacterales bacterium | reverse complement strand
GGCCACTGCCGGCGAGCTGAAGCTGGGTGCGCGATGCACCGCGACCGACGGCCTGGAGGCGACGGCAGCCATCGAGGCTGCCACCGCGGTACCTGCGGTGATGAGCATCAACGCCAGCGACATCGCCAGCGACATCGCCGGCGCCAGCCGGCGGGCGGGTGAAATAGGCATGTCCGATCTCCAGTGCAGGTGTTGTCCGTCAGGGGATGTTTACGTCAACCGCGGCCGGGTGGGGCCAACCGCCATCGACCACCTCGCCAATCCGACATGCGGACTATCTCAATTCGCGTCGACCGCCGTGGTCGAGGGCGTCGACATCATCACGGCGGGGCGGCATCGTCGGCCGAGAAGGAATCGTGCGCGGAAAGGGGGCGCTCGTCGGTGCTGGCCAACAGGCGTCCCAGCACCGCGCAAACGCGCGCGCGGGTCTGCGCGGTCGTTTCATCGGCAGCGACCGCGACGCTGATCAGGCTTGCCACGCGGACACTGCCGTCGTCGGGCAGCACGTCATCGTGCCCGGCAAGGTGCGCACGCAGTGCTTCCAGCTCGCGCTGCGCGGTCGCGGCGACGACGTCCCGCTCGGCGCCGGCCCACATCAGCACGGTGACGTCGTTGAGCGATTCCCATAGCCAGCTCTTGTACTCGACGACGCCTTCCAGTGCCGTTGCCTCGGTCCCGCCGTAGAGGAAACGACGCAGTCGCCGGCGGTATTCGCGGATGCGACGCGCCAGCGCCCGGTCGTCGAGGCCCGGGTCGGGGACGAAACGCAGTTTCGCCAAGGCAAGCCAGCGATCGTGGTCGGGATCGAACTGCGGCCGGTAATCATCGTTGCCCACTGCTCGGCCACGTTGCGTCGCCGCATAGGTGCGGCAAAGGCCAAAGCACACGCTGACAAAGCCCAGCGCGGCGAAGATGTCGAAGAACACGCCGAATGCCGTCAGCCCGACGAAGGCCAGTGCCACCAGCAGCAGGTTGCTGGCGACGAAGACCTGGTCAATCTCCCACGCGGGCTCGCCGCGGAAGAAGACGAAGCCGCTGAGCAGCACGAGCGCCGCCGCCAGCAGGTACTTGAAGCCAGCCGGCGGCATCCAGATCGCACTGCCGGACAGCAGCGCCTCGACGGCTTCGGCATGCACCTCGACGCCGGGCATCGCTGCGTTGACCGGCGTCGGTTTGGCATCGTTGAGTCCGGCCGCGGTGTAACCGATCAGCACGACGCGGTCGCGCAGGTCCGGGAGGGCATGGGTGCGATCGCAGACAGCGCGGCCTTCGATCAGGTCCGCGGCGCTGAGGTAAGGCAGCTGGCTATGCGAGCGCCAGTTCACCCGGACCGATGCGGGATACGAGGCGAGCGGTCGTCCGCTGGCGGTCGCGGCCAGGCGCAGGGACATCGAGGGCAGTGCCCAGTCGCCGGCATCCTCGCGCAGTGGCACGTCGCGCAGCACGCCATCGGTGCCGCGGGCGACATCGAGCAGCGCGCTGTAACGGGCCATCGAGTCGCCATAGGGCAAGAGCAGGGTCACGCCGGGGCCGGGCCGCAATGGTTGCCGCGTCAATGCGAACGCGCCTGGCGCCTGGGAGGCCGGAGTCACGCTGCCGGCATCGTCGAATCCGGATGGCACGCGCGTGGAGCCGAACAGGAAACGGCCGCCACCGCCTTTGGCGATGGCCTCCAGCGTGTCGTCGCCGATGGGATCCTTGGTGGAGCGATCGACGAACTGCACGTCGTAGCCGACGGCGCGCACGCCAGCACGATCCAGTGCATCGAGCAGGTCGGCGTGCCGCTGGCGACTCCATGGCCATCCGCCCTCGCCGAGCGAGCGGAAATGCTCGATCGAGCAGTCGTCGATCTCGACCACGGCCACCCGGCCTGACGGTTTCGGTTCCCAGGGTCGAAGGCTGATGACCTGGTCGAAGATGGCGTCTTCGGCAGACGCCAGGCTGCGGCCATGGTTCCAGTCCCAGGCGAGCCAGCCGAGCGCAAGCAGCACCAGCAACGGGTAGAAGGCGAAGCGCAATCGCAAGGCGATGCGCGCGTAGGGCCGCCGGTATCCGCGCTCGAACGCTCCCCAGCGGCTGACGAAAGTGTGGCCCAGCCAGGCGAAGGCCGCCTCCAGCCGCGTCAGCACCCGTTCACGCCATGGCTTGCGCATTGAACCCCCGATTGCGCGCGTTCACCGCAGGACAGCACCGGTAGGCCGCGGAACGTGCGACCCGAGCATCCTTGCCGCGATGCGCGGGTGTCAAGCGCGCTCAGTGGGCGCGCGCGATCGCGCGATGCCCGAGGGCTGCCAGGGATGCGGCGCTGGCACCGAACGGCTCCAACGCCTGCGACATCACCATCGCCAGGTCATCCAGCCGGGCGCGTGAAGCCTCCATGCCCAGCAACGCCGGGAACGTCGCCTTGTCCTGCGCGCGATCCTTGCCTGCCGTCTTGCCGAGCGTGGCGCTGTCGCCTTCGATATCGAGCAGGTCGTCGCGGATCTGGAAGGCCAGCCCCAGCGCATCGGCGAACGCATCCAGCCGTGCCATGGCGACGGTGTCGACGCCGGACGCGATGGCTCCCATGCGCACGGCGGCTCGCAGCAGCGCGCCGGTCTTCATGGCGTGCAGTCGCTGCAGCGCTGCGAGGGTGATCCGTTGTCCGGTCGCATCGATGTCGAGCGCCTGGCCGCCGCACATGCCACGCGCGCCCGCGGCGACAGTCAGTTCGTGCAGCATGGCCAGGCGAACGTCCGGCGTGGCCGGCGCCTGGACCAGCAGCTCGAATGCCAATGACTGCAGCGCGTCGCCGGCCAGGATCGCGGTGGCTTCGTCGAACGCGACATGCACGGTCGGTTTGCCACGACGCAGCGCGTCGTCGTCCATCGCCGGCAAGTCGTCATGCGCCAGCGAGTAGGCATGGATCAGTTCGACCGCTGCGGCGGGAGTGTCGAGCACGGCGTCGTCGCAACCGAACACCGTCCCCGTCGCATACACCAGCAACGGCCGCATGCGCTTGCCGCCATCCAGAACGGCGTGCCGCATGGCGGCCTGCAGTCGTCGCGGTTCGTCCGGGGTGTCGGGAAGCGCGCGTTCCAGCGAGTCCTGGACCCGTGCGCGCCAGCGCGCCAGGGACGCTTCGACGCCCGCGGAATCAGGCATCGGGACCCGATGGCGCCGCACTGTCCGGAAATGGCTCCGCGCTGTCGGCGTTGCCGGGGTCGCTGAGCAGGCGCACGCGCAACTCGGCCTGTTCCAGTGCGGTCTGGCACCGACGGTAGAGCCCGACGCCGCGCTCGTACGCGGCGAGCGACTCCTCCAGGCTCAGTTCGCCGTGTTCCATCTTCTCGACCAGTTGCTCGAGCTGGTCGAGCGACGCCTCGAAGTCGGCGACGGGGGACGGATCCGATGCAGGTCTGCGCGCCATGGGCGAAGTGTGCGGTGCAGCGCCGGGAGGGTCAATCGTCGACTGCGACGTGCTGCAGGCGCGCTGCGCGCTCATGCAACCACGTCGCCATGGCGGCGGAGATGATGCTGTCTCCGGCCGCCAGCAGCCCACCAACGGCGGCAAACAGCAGCGGCAGCTGCGCGCGTTGCCATGGCGGCACGCCGCAGTCCTGCAGGACGTGCTTGAGCGAGTGCGAATGCGTGCGGCCGGGCAGGATGATGCGCTCACCGCCCTGGCGCGCCCGGACCCGCACCGGGGCATCGAATGCGGGCGCGCCATGCAGGTACAGCGATCCGCCATCGGGAAGTTGCAGCGGCTGCCGGCCATCCCATTCCACCGTCCATGCGCTTGGCCACGCGAGCTGCCGGCGACCCGCATGCAGGTTCGAGCGCCAGCGCCGGATCACTGCGCCGGACCATTCGACCTGCGGTTGTGCATCGGGGTCGGCACGCAGCAGTTCCAAATCAACGCGGGCAATGGCCTGCGCCGGCAAGGGTGCAAGTCCGAGGGCGGAGATCCAGCGACGCAGGACACGTGCCCTGCGCGGCTTGTCGAGCAGCAATAATCGCGACACGTCGAGCCGATGGCTGTCACCATCCTGCACGTCCGCCAGTGCGGCGACGTCTTCCGCTTCCAGCAGGCCGACAGCCTGGGCAGACAATTCCGCGCTGCGTGCGAGTGCCGCATCGGCGCCGGGCCAGCGTTCGCGCAGCAGCGGCAGCACGCGGTGCCGCAGGAAGTTGCGATCGAATGCGGTATCGGCGTTGGAGGCGTCATCGATCCACTGCAGTGCGTGATCCTGCGCATGGAGCAACAGTTCGGAGCGTGGCAGCGCCAGCAACGGCCGCCACAGCCATCCGTGGCCGAACGCCCGCCAGGCGCGCATGGCTGCCAGGCCATCGGGTCCGGAAGCGCGCAGCGCGCGCAGCAGGAAGGTTTCCGCCTGGTCGTCGCGGTGATGGGCCAGGACCAGGACGTCGTGTCCGTGCAGCGCGTTGTCGAAGGCTGCGTACCGCGCGTGGCGCGCTGCTGATTCAAGGCCTTCGCCTCCATCGCGCCGCACATGCACGCGGACGATCGTCAGCGCGATCCCAAGCCGATCGCAAAGCTGCTGGCACTGGCCAGCCCAGGTGTCGGCATCCGCATGCAGGCCGTGATGGACGTGCAACGCACGCAACCCATTGGCCCGGGCATCGGCCGATACCGCCAGCAGGTGCAGCAGGACAGTCGAGTCCAGGCCGCCGCTCAGTCCGACCAGCAGAGGCCGGCCTGCACCGGCGGCGGGAATGTGGGGAAGCGCGAGCACCGCGCTGCGACTTACGCCGCCTCGTAGGCGCCGTAACCGCGCAGGCGCTCGTAACGGCGCTGCAGCAGTTCGTCGGTGGGGCGGTGCTCGAGCGCGTCGAGTTCGTTGAGCAGCACGGCCTTCAGGCGCTTCGCCATCTGCGTCGGATTGCGATGTGCGCCGCCGATCGGTTCGCGCATCAGCTTGTCGATCAGGCCAAGTCCGAGCAGGCGCTGGGCGGTGATGACCATCTGTTCGGCGGCGTCCCTGGCCTTGTCGGCGGACTTCCACAGGATCGACGCGCAACCTTCGGGCGTGATGACCGAGTAGGTGCTGTATTCGAGCATCAGCGTGCGATCGCCGACGCCGATGGCCAGTGCGCCGCCGGAACCGCCTTCGCCGATCACGGTGCAGATCACCGGCACCTTCAGTTCCGACATTTCCAGCAGGTTGCGGGCGATGGCTTCGGACTGGCCGCGCTCTTCGGCTCCGACGCCGGGATAGGCACCCGGCGTGTCGATGAACGTGAGGATGGGCAGCCCAAAGCGTTCGGCCATCTTCATCAGGCGCAACGCCTTGCGGTAACCCTCCGGTCGCGGCATGCCGAAGTTGCGACGGACCTTGCTCTTGGTGTCGCGGCCTTTCTCGTGGCCGATGATCATCACGCTGCGGCCGTCGATGCGGGCCAGGCCGCCGACAATGGCGGCGTCATCGGCGTAGGCGCGGTCGCCGGCCAGTTCCTGGAACTCGTCGCAGATCACCCGGATGTAGTCGTAGGTATAGGGACGGGCCGGATGACGGGCCAGCTGCGACACCTGCCACGGCGTCAGGTCGCGGAAAATGTGCGCCGTCCGCTGCCGCAGCTTGTTCTGCAACGCATGCACTTCGGCGTCCACGTTGACCGCGGAACCGTGGCTGGCATGGCGCAGTTCCTGGATTTTCGCTTCCAGATCGGCGATGGGCTGCTCGAAATCGAGGTAGTTCGGATTCATCGAGGGGCGTGCGCGGAAAAGGCGACAGTCTAGCGCGCCGCCGGCAAACGCACAGACGGGCCTGCCTGGGGAGCCGCCGCGCCGCAGCAACGCCGGCGCCGGGCGTGTTCGAGATGCCTAGCTGGACGCCCAGGGCTTGGACAGCGCCAGCTTCACCCCGCGGATGCCGGGCAGGCTGCGCAACAGGCCGGGCAGGGCGGCATCGACGCGCACGCCCTGGCCGCCATTGATGTTCAGGCGTCCGACCGCCTTGCCGGTGATGGCTTCCAGCAGCAGCGGGGTGCCGCCGCCATGGCTCTTGAGGACCCTGGCGAAATGGCCCAGCGCGTCGTGTTCGCGCAGGTCGAGTTTCACCGACAGGCGCTGGGCATGCTGGGTGCACACCTGCACGTAGTCCCAGCAGCGCCGCGCGCGCAATGAAAAGCCGCCGCTGAACTCGTCCTCGCGCAGGCCGCCCTCGACCAGCAGGATGCGATCGCGCGTCAGCAGCTGGGCGTACTGGTGGTAGGGCTCGGCGAAAAACGCGCACTCGATGCGGCCGCGACCATCCTCGAGCTGCACGAACGCCTGGCTGTCGCCACGCTTGCGCATGCCGATGACCAGGCCGGCGACGACAACCGTCGCCTCCTGTCGCCAACCGCGTCGTTCGTCCTCGGGGCGTTCGTTCCACAGCCGGTCCAGGTCGCCGAGGTCGTGGCCCACCAGCGCAGACAGCTCGTCGCGGTAGGGGTCCAGCGGATGCCCGCTGAGATAGTGGCCGA
>JBBRHT010000115.1:0-6522 GCA_038222295.1 Lysobacterales bacterium | reverse complement strand
CCCGCGCATCGCCGCGCGCCTGAAGGTCATGGCGCAACTGGATATCGCGGAGAAGCGCGTGCCGCAGGATGGGCGCATCAAGCTCAACCTCAGCAAGACCAAGCAGATCGACTTCCGCATGAGCACCTTGCCGACCTTGTTTGGCGAGAAGATCGTGCTGCGCATCCTGGATGCCGGTGCGGCGAAGCTTGGCATCGACAAGCTCGGCTACGAGGAAGACCAGAAGAAACTGTTCCTGGACGCCGTCCAGAAGCCCTACGGGATGGTGCTGGTCACGGGCCCGACCGGCTCGGGCAAGACGGTGTCGCTGTACACGGCGCTGAACATCCTCAACGACGACAGCCGCAACATCTCCACCGTCGAGGATCCGGTCGAAATCCGCGTGCCCGGCATCAACCAGGTGCAGATGAACATCAAGCGCGGCATGACCTTTTCCGCCGCTTTGCGCAGCTTCCTGCGACAGGATCCGGACGTGATCATGGTCGGCGAGATCCGCGACCTGGAAACCGCCGAGATCGCCATCAAGGCGGCGCAGACCGGCCACATGGTGCTGTCGACGCTGCATACCAACGATGCGCCGCAGACCATCTCGCGCCTGATGAACATGGGCGTGGCGCCGTTCAACATCACCTCGTCGGTCACCCTGGTGATCGCCCAGCGACTGGCCCGCCGCCTGCACGACTGCAAGCGCCAGCAGGTGCTGCCGGAGCATGCGCTGCTCGCCGAAGGCTTCACGGCCGACGAAGTCCATGCCGGCCTGACGATCTACGAGGCTGTCGGTTGCTCGGATTGCACCGAGGGCTACAAGGGACGCACCGGCCTGTACCAGGTGCTGCCGATGAGCGAAGAGATCCAGAAGATCGTGCTGGCCGGCGGCAACGTGCAGCAGATCGGCGAGGCCGCCCAGCGCGCCGGCGTCCGCGACCTGCGCCAGTCGGCTTTGCTGAAGGTCAAGAACGGGCTCACCAGCCTGGCCGAAATCAACCGCGTCACCAAGGATTAACCCATGGCCGTTTCCCGAACCGCAGCCAAGCAGACCGTGCGCCGTGCCGACGCACTGGAGATCTTCGTCTGGGAAGGCAAGGACAAGCGCGGCATCAAGATGAAGGGCGAACAGCCCGCCAAGACCGCCGCACTGGTCAAGGCCGAGTTGCGGCGCCAGGGCATCACGGTCACCGGCATCAAGCCCAAGCCCAAGGCCCTGTTCGGCGGCAAGGGCAAGAAAGTCACGTCCAAGTAAATCGCCATCTTCAGCCGCCAGCTGGCGACGATGATGAAGTCGGGCGTGCCGATCGTCAGCTCGCTGGAAATCATCGCCGGCGGACAGAAGAATCCGAAGGCCAAGGAACTGATCAATGCGCTGCGCTCGGACATCGAAAGCGGCTCATCGATGTACGAGGCGCTCGGCAGGCACCCCGTCCAGTTCGACGCGCTATACCGCAACCTGGTCAAGGCCGGCGAATCGGCGGGCGTCCTGGAAACCGTGCTGGACACCATTGCCAGCTACAAGGAAAACATCGAGAGCCTGAAGGGCAAGATCAAGAAGGCGTTGTTCTACCCCGCCACGGTGATCGCGGTGGCCGTGCTGGTCAGCGCCATCCTGCTCGTCTTCGTGGTGCCGCAGTTCCAGCAGGTCTTTGCCAGTTTCGGCGCGGACCTGCCGGCATTCACCAAGATGATCATCGCAGCCAGCGATTTCATGATCGCCTACTGGTGGCTGGTGCTGGGCGTCGTCATCGGAACGATCTACGGGCTCATTGCGCTCAAGAAACGTTCGCAGGGGTTCGCTGACTTCCTCGACCGGATGATGCTGAAGATCCCGGTGGTGGGCCAGATCCTGCACAACTCGGCGATCGCGCGGTTCGCGCGCACGCTGGCGGTGACCTTCAAGGCTGGCGTTCCGCTGGTGGAGGCGCTGGACATCGTTGCCGGCGCCACCGGCAGCGTTGTCTATGAAAAAGCCGTCAAGCGCATCCGCGACGACGTCTCGGTCGGTTACCCGATGAACATGGCGATGAAGCAGGTCAACCTGTTCCCGCACATGGTGGTGCAGATGGTCGCCATCGGCGAGGAAGCCGGCGCGCTGGACGCCATGCTGTTCAAGGTCGCCGAGTTCTACGAGCAGGAGGTCAACAACGCGGTCGATGCGCTGTCGAGCCTGCTGGAGCCGATGATCATGATCATCATCGGCCTCGTCGTCGGCAGCATGGTGATCGGCATGTACCTGCCCATCTTCAAGCTGGCGGCCGCGATCTGACGCCGCCGCGACCACGTTGGCCGACAATGGTGTGCGACGCGCCGCCGCGCGCCCAGGCGCAGCGCGTGCGGGCCGTCGGCCCGTGACCAGGGACCTGCATGTCTTTTCTTGACCAGAACACCGGCCTGGGCTATCCACTCGCGGCCGGCATGGGGTTGCTGGTGGGCAGCTTCCTCAACGTCGTGATCCTGCGCCTGCCCAAGCGGCTGGAATGGGAATGGAAACGCGACAGCCGCGAGGTGCTCGGCGAGCCGGAACTGTACGATCCGCCGCCGCCGGGCATCGTCGTCGAGCGCTCGCATTGCCCGACCTGCAAGCACCAGCTGACCTGGTGGGAGAACATCCCGCTGCTCAGCTGGCTGGCGCTGCGCGGGCGCTGCCGCTACTGCAGGACGCCGATCTCGATCCAGTACCCGCTGGTCGAGTTGTTGACGATGGTGCTGGTGGTCGCCAGCGTCTGGCGATTCGGCTTCGGCTGGCAGGGCTTCGGCGCGATCCTGCTCTCGTGCTTCCTGGTGGCGATGTCGGGCATCGACCTGCGCACGCAGCTGTTGCCGGACCAGCTGACCCTGCCCTTGTTGTGGCTGGGCCTGGTGGCGAGCATCGACGGGCTGTACATGCCGAGCAAGCCGGCCGTGGTCGGCGCAGCCGTCGGCTACCTGTCGCTGTGGTCGGTGTGGTGGCTGTTCAAGCAGCTGACCGGCAAAGAGGGAATGGGCCATGGCGACTTCAAGCTGCTCGCCGCGCTCGGGGCCTGGGTTGGCCTGCGCGGCATCATCCCGACGATCCTGCTGTCCTCGCTGGTCGGGGCGATCGTGGGTTCGATCTGGCTGGCGATGAAAGGCCGCGACCGCACCACGCCAATCCCCTTTGGGCCGTACCTCGCCGCTGCCGGCTGGATCGTCTTCTTCTGGGGCGGCGATCTTGTCGACGCCTACCTGCGCGTGTCTGGTCTGCGCTGAGGCGCCGCGATCGCACCCGTTCGCGGAAATGACCGCCGCGCCGCCGCGCGCCCAGGACAAGCGCATGGCGAGCCGGTGACTGGTCGACTTGCCATAATCCATCCATGAGCGATTACAGCATCGGCCTGACTGGCGGAGTGGCATCTGGCAAGAGCGTCGTCGCACAGGCCTTCCGCGACCTGGGTGTGGCGGTTGTCGACGCCGACATCGCCGCGCGGGAGGCCGTGGCCCCGGGAACCGGCGGTCTTGCTGAAGTCGTGAGCACTTTCGGCGCGGGCGTGCTGGATGCCCATGGCGCGCTGGACCGCGTCGCGATGCGCCAGCGGGTCTTCACCGATGCCGATGCGCGGCGCCGGCTGGAGGCCATCGTGCATCCGCGCGTGCGTGCCGCGTTGCAGGCGGCCAGTGCGGCTGCGCCGGGGTCTTATGTCGTGGTGGCCATCCCCTTGCTTGCCGAAGGCGGCGGTCGCGATGGCTACCCGTGGCTGGAGCGGATCCTGGTGATCGATACCCCGGTCGCGACGCAGCTGGCCCGCCTGTTGCAACGCGACGGCATCGATGCGCCGCTGGCCCAACGCATGGTCGCCGCGCAGGCCAGTCGTCGCGATCGCCTGGCGATCGCCGATGACATCCTCGGCAACGATGGGGATATCGCGACGCTGGATGAGCCGATCCGGGCGCTCGACAACCAATATCGCCTGCTCGCCTGCGGATCGGCCTCGCCCTTGTAGGAGCGGCGTGAGCCGCGACCGGATGTCACTGGCGCGCGCGGCGCGGTCCAACCGCCTGCTACAAGAGCGACTGCGGCCACAACGCACGAATTGCCGCGATGCCCTGCCCGCCATGCAGGCGCGCAATGGCGATGTCGTCGCAGGTCATGCCGCCGATGGCATAGATCGGCAGCGAGACGGACTCGCGCAGAGTGGCGAAGGCGTTCCAACCGATGCCGGGGACACCTGGATGGGTTGCGGTCGCGGCGACCGGTCCGAGCACGACGAAATCGCAGCCCAGCTGTTCCGCGCACGACAGGCCTTCGACGTCATGGCATGAGGCGGCGACGGGAAGTCCTGCGGGCAGCGGTCGCTGCCGCAACTCACGTAACTGCGCGTCGCGCAGGTGCACGCCGGCACCCAATTCCAGCGCCAGTTCGATATCGGCATTGAGCAGGACGTCGACGCCGGCAATGCGGCAACGATCCACCGCAATGCGGGCCAATGCGCGGAAGGACTCGCGATCGTGCGACGCGGACGGACGCAGCTGGATGCGGCGGAGCCCGTTATCCACCGCGACCTGCAGCGTGGCCAACCAGGACGCGGTATCCGACCCGGGGGCCGGCGTCACCAGGTAACGGTCCGGCTGCAGCAGCGCAGCAACGACCGGACGATCCGCGGGCGGCATGGCATAGCTGGCGAGCATGTGCGGCGGCGCCCAGGCCAGGGCCTGTCCTTCGTGGCCACGCGGCGTTCCGTGCCAGGAGCCGATGCGGCGCACGTCCAGGCGCAATCGCTTGTTCGGGTATTGCTGCGGAACAGCGATCAGCGGCGCCCCGACGTGGACGTCGATTCCGAGCTCTTCGTGGAGCTCGCGGGCGAGCGCTGCTTCGGGCGTTTCCCCCGGCTCGCGCTTGCCGCCGGGAAATTCCCACAAGCCGGCCAGGTCGCGTCCCTTGGTGCGGCGTGCGAGGAGGATGCGACCGCGCGCGTCCTGCAGGACGCCGGAGACGACGTCGACGGGTTGGTCAGCCGCCGTGGCGTTCAGCCCCTCCCCTTGCGAGCGCAGCTCGCGGGGGGAGGTTGGGAGGGGGGCATCGCCGGGTCGAGGTCCCTTCACCGGGCGTGCCCCCACCCCAACCCTCCCCCGCTGCGCAGGGGAGGGAGGCAAACACTGCTAGGCCAGCTGCCCATGGCAGTGCTTGTACTTCTTGCCGCTGCCGCAGGGGCAGGGATCGTTGCGACCGACCTTGGGCATGCCGGACTGCAGCGCGGTTGCCATCGCCGCCGCTTGGACGTCCGCGGCTTCCTCGGCGGCGCCGAGCCCGCCGACGTTGGCGTGCTGGAACTGCATCTGGCCGGCGATCGCCTGCGCCTGGCGGCGTTCCTCGGCTTCCATCGCGGCGACTTCGGCTTCGTTGCGGATGCGCACGCGCGCGAGCAGCGTGACGACTTCGCGCTTGACCTTGTCCAGCATCTCGCCGAACAACTCGAACGCCTCGCTCTTGTATTCCTGCTTGGGCTGCTTCTGCGCATATCCACGCAGATGGATGCCCTGGCGCAGGTAATCCATGCGCGCCAGGTGCTGCTTCCAGTTGTCGTCGAGCACGTTGAGCATGATGTGTTTCTCGAGCATGCGCATCGTCTCGCCGCCAACCTGCCCTTCCTTCTCCTCGAACAACCGCGCGACCTGCTTCTGCACCTGCGCGGCGATCTGCTCGGCATCGATCTCGGTCTTCTGCTTGACCATCTCGGCGACCGACGCCTGCAGGCCGAACTCGCTGCCCAGTTCGGCCTCGAGTCCCTGCAGGTCCCACTGCTCGTCGATGGAATTCAGCGGCACGTGGCGGGCGACGATATCGGCGACGACGTCGTCGCGGATGCCCTCGATGTTGTCATGCACCGACTCGGCCTCGAGCAACTCATCGCGCTGCTGGTAGATGACCTTGCGCTGGTCGTTGTTGACGTCGTCGAAATCGAGCAGGTTCTTGCGGATGTCGAAGTTGTGCGCCTCGACCTTGCGTTGCGCGTTGGCGATCTGCTTGGTCACCAGCGGGCTTTCGATGATGTCGTCTTCCTTCAGGCCCATGCGCGCCATGACGCGCTGCACCCAGTCCGCGGCGAAGATGCGCATCAGGTTGTCTTCGAGCGACAGGTAGAAACGCGACGAGCCCGGGTCGCCCTGGCGGCCGGAACGACCACGCAGCTGGTTGTCGATGCGGCGCGACTCGTGGCGCTCGGTGCCGACGATGTGCAGGCCGCCGGCGGCCTTGACGGCGTCGTGGCGCTGCTGCCAGTCGGTCTTCATGCGTGCCTTGGTGACCTCATCGACCGGCGCGCCGGTCTCGGCTTCCAGCGCGGCGAGCTCGGACTCCAGCGAGCCACCGAGCACGATGTCGGTACCGCGACCGGCCATGTTGGTGGCGATGGTGACCGCTCCTGGGCGACCGGCCTGGGCCACGATCGTCGCCTCGCGCTCGTGCTGCTTGGCATTGAGCACTTCATGCGCGATGCCCGCTTCGCGCAGCTGCTCGCTCAGCATTTCCGAGACCTCGATCGAGGTGGTGCCGACCAGCGCCGGCTGCTGGCGCGC
>JBBRHT010000114.1:0-6536 GCA_038222295.1 Lysobacterales bacterium | reverse complement strand
ATTGAAACTTAAGTAGGGGCCTGTCGCCGCTGGCGTTGCCGTGGCGCGCATCGCGTCGCCGCGGCAATGGCGTTCAACGATCGTGGATGACCGTGAGCGGGATTCCGCGCGCCATCTGGTCCCGATAGGTTTCGCGCTCATCGCGGCAGTAAGCGCTGCCCATCGCGAACTTGCGGCAGATGCCTGGGCGCTGCTCGTAGATGCTGCAACGCATGTGCCGATGGTCGATCGCCACGCACCAGCCTTCCTCGTCGCGCGCCATCACGTCCAGCCCCTGCGCGGTGCGTTCGACCAGGTGCCTTGGCACGAGGTCCTCGGGCATGACGACGACGGTGAGGCGGCAGCACACCGCATCGCAGGACGAGCAGGACACAGTCGGGTCGACGCGCATGTCGTCATCCTCCTGCTCAGGCACGCCCGCGTACGGCAGCGATGGCGGTTCTGTCGAGGGGTCAAGCGGCATGGGGAAGCTCCCGTGAGTGCGGACCACCGGCAACGCGCCGGCGCGGAGGATGGGAGCAGGGGCCGGAGCTGCCGGTTGGCGAGGCAGGAAGGACGACGCCGCGCCCATCTTACGTGGGTTGTGCCTGCCGACCGTCATGGCACAGGAAAACGCCCGGCTAACCGGGCGTTCTGGGGGTCCGAGGAATCCGGGTGGCCTGATCAGCCACCCAGCGGCTGCAGGTTCAGGATCAAGGACAGGACCGTCTGCAACAGTGCACCCGAGTCGTTGCCCGAGTCGTAGCGACCGTACTGGGAGCTCTGATCGTAGCCATCGGTGTAACCGCGACGGAAGCCTTGGCGGAAGTAGTAGTTGTAGTCTTCCTGCCTCACGTAGTAGCCGTTGTAGCCGTAGTTCGCATCCTGGTAGGCGAAGGAATTCCGGTAATCCTGGCGCCAGCCGTCCTGTCGATCGGCTCGACCGGCGCGGATGCCCTCTGCGTAACCCTCGTTGGCGGCCTGGCGCAGGATCTGCGCCCCGTACTGGTTGGTCTGGTAAGCGTTGCCGCCGTAGGAGTACCGGTACGTATCAGGCGTGTAGAAGTACGGGTCGTTCGCGTAGTCGAAGCGCTGCGCGGCCAACTGCTCGCGCTGTCGGCGCAGGCGCTCGTAGTACTGCTGCTGGTAGCGGTACTGCGCCATCCGGTGGGCCTGCTGCAGCTGGTACGCGCGCTGTTGGGCTGCCGACTGGCGCGCTGCCAGGTAGCGCTGGTAGTTGATCGCCTGCTGTCGCTGCTGCGCGATCAGGCGCTCCTGCTGCTCGTGGGAGCGACGCAACTGGCGGTCGCGCTGCATGGCCTCGCGTTGATCCTGGTCGCGACGGCGCCAGTCGCGCTGCTCGACTGCGTGGTGCTGGAGAGCAACCTGGCGGTCGCGCTGTTCGGCAGCCCGCCTTTGATCGGTGAGCCGCGCATTGGCGTCTTCACGTCGACCCTGGTCCTGGCGACCCTGCTGCAATGCCCGCTGTCGCGTGGCCTGTTGCTGCAGATGCTGGGCGCGCTGGGCGTCCTGCCTGGCGCGAACCTGGTCCAGGTGACGCGCCTGCTCCTCGTGGCGATCCTGCACGTGCGCCTGGACCTGGCGGCGCTGGGCCGCCTGTTGCGCGGCGACGCGGCGCAAGGTTTCCTCACGCTGCTGCGCGCCGCGATCCAGGTTGGCCTGGTTGCGCGCCGACGCAGCGCGCGCGGCGTCCTGCTTGCGGCCCTGCGCTTCTGCCTGGGCGGCCCGCGCACGCTGGGCTGCTGCCTGCTGCTGTGGGGTCAGCGCCTGTTCGTGGCTGTCAGCCTTGTCCTTGTCGCGGCCATGTTGCTGGGCACTGGCGTGCGTGGCAAAGCCCAGCGCCAGGAGGCTGCTGACGGTGGCGGCCAAAATGTTGCGACGGGCGGTGTACGCGTTCATGGCTATCCTCATGGGTCGCGGGCAGGCCACTCCTGCCTCGTGGTGCACTACGCGGCCGGGCCACTTAACATCATCTGAGTGCGGCGGACCCATTCAGCCGGCAGTAGGCGAGGCCACAACCTCGCCGCCTGGTGCGGTCCGTTGTGCCGCAAACCGGAGTTGGCAGGCATTCATTGGCATAACCTAGAGAGAGAAACCCTGATGATCTCGATGTATTCCGCGTCGGTACCGGTCTTCCTGCAGATGCTCGGCAGTTTGGACGCACTGCTGGTCAAGGCG
The DNA here is from genome assembly GCA_038222295.1 of Lysobacterales bacterium. Lineage (GTDB taxonomy): Bacteria > Pseudomonadota > Gammaproteobacteria > Xanthomonadales > Xanthomonadaceae > Cognatiluteimonas. The sequence goes on along the minus strand of JBBRHT010000114.1, from coordinate 4,358 downwards.
CAGTCGCATGCGCAGGAGAAGGGCATCGAGCCCGACGCCCTGCTGCAGGCGCGCCTGTCGCCGGACATGTTCCCCTTCGCACGCCAGGTGCAGGTCGCCTGCGATTTCGCGCGTTCGGTGCCGGCAAGGCTGGTCGGGGTAGAGGTTCCGGCGTACGAGGACAACGAGCAGACCATCGTGCAGTTGCGCGCACGCATTGCACGCACGCTGGCCTTCATCGAGGGTCTTGAGCCATCGCAGTTCATCGGCAGCGACGAGCGCGACATCGTGCTGCGCCCGGGCACGCCCAAGGCGCGGACGATTTCGGGCGAGGCCTACCTGCTCGCTTACGGCCTGCCGCAGTTCTTCTTCCACGTCACCACGGCGTATGCGTTGCTGCGCCACAACGGCGTGCAGATCGGCAAGAAGGATTACATGGGGATTTATTGACCGGTTCGCCGGCCGACCGTGCATCAAGGGGAACGGATGAGCAGCATCGCGATGGCGGGGACCAACGCCAATTCCACCAGCCGGGTGCTGTTTGCGAGCCTGGTGGGGACAACGATCGAGTTTTTCGACTTCTACATCTATGCCACCGCCGCAGTGCTGGTGTTTCCGCGGCTCTTCTTTCCCGGCAGCGATCCGACGCTGGGAATCCTGCAGTCGCTGGCAACCTTCGCGCTGGCGTTTTTCGCAAGGCCGGTCGGGTCGGCGTTGTTCGGCCACTTCGGCGACCGCATCGGACGCAAGGCGACGCTGGTTGCCGCACTACTGACGATGGGGATCTCGACGGTGGCGATCGGCTTGCTGCCGACCTACGGCAGCATTGGCGTCGCCGCGCCGGTACTGCTCGCCTTGTGCCGACTCGGGCAGGGCCTCGGCCTGGGTGGCGAATGGGGTGGGGCTGTCCTGCTGGCCACCGAGCATGCCCCGCCGGGGAAGCGCGCGTGGTTCGGCATGTTTCCGCAGCTCGGCGCGCCATTGGGATTCTTCCTGGCGACCGCGACGTTCCTGCTCCTCACGGCGACGATCGACGATGCGTCGTTCTTTGCCTGGGGCTGGCGCCTGCCGTTCATCGGCAGTGCGGTGCTGGTCGCGACCGGTCTGTGGATCCGCTTGTCGATCAGTGAGACCCCGGCTTTCCGCGAGGTGATGCTGAAGCAGCAGCGCGTGCGATTGCCGATGGGCGAGGTCATCGCGCGACATCCACGTGCATTGCTGGCCGGCACCATCGCCTCGATCGCGACCTTCCTCGTGTTTTACCTGATGTCGGTGTTCGCGTTGAGTTGGGGCACCACGCACCTGGGGTATTCGCGCGAGCAGTTCCTGTGGCTGGAGATGGCTGCAGTGCTGTGCTTCGCGGCAACGATCCCGTTGTCCGCCCGCATCGGCGGCCGCTTCGGCAGTCGCAACGCGATGGTGCTGGCGACGCTCGCGATCATCGTGTTCGGCATCGTCTTCAAGAGCCTGTTCATTGGCGGCAGCCTTGTCGGCACCCTGGTGTTCCTCGCCGTGGGCATGTCGTTGACGGGCCTCACCTACGGGCCCATCGGTACGCTGCTGGCCGGGATGTTTCCAGCCGCGGTGCGCTACACCGGAGCGTCGCTCTGCTTCAACCTGTCCGGCATCCTGGGCGCGTCGCTGGCGCCGTATGTCGCCACCTGGCTGGCGACCCGTTACGGGCTGGAGGCCGTCGGCTATTACCTGTCGGCCGCCGGTGTGCTGACGCTGCTTGCCTTGCTGACGGTGCGTTGCGACCATGTCGAGGATCGGGCATCGGCAACGCGTGGGAGTGTTGGAGAGTGACGAGCAACCGCAATCCGCAAGCCGAACAGATGGGCGACGAATCGATGGTGCGCAACCTCTCGCACCAGGCCGAGGCGATCTGGCCGCAGGAAGAACGGCTGTTCGATCGCTACGCGCTGTCCGGGCCGCTGCGGATCCTGGACCTGGGCTGCGGGACCGGCGAGATCACGCGCCGGCTGGCGCGACGCTATCCGCAGGCGCAGGTCATCGGTGTCGACATCCTGGAAAGCAACCTCGCGCTGGCCGAGCGCGTCAGCGCCGACCTGGTCGACCGGATCCATTACCAGCAGGGCGATGCGTTTGACCTGTCGTTCGATCCAGACAGGTTCGACCTCGTCGTGTGCCGCCACATGTCGCAGGCGGTTCCGGATTTTCCGCAGGTGCTCGCGCAGATCACCCGCGTGCTGCGCCCGGGCGGCTGGCTGCACCTGCTGTCCGAGGACTACGGCATGCTGCATTTCCCGGCAACGGAATCGTTCGACCCGGACGTGTTCTGGAACCGCAATGCCATCGCCTTCCTGGCCAGCATTGGCTGCGATGGGCGCGTCGGCAGGCATTCGCCGGCGCTGCTGCAGGCGGCTGGCTATGACGATGTCGCCATGGATTACGTGATCGTCGATACCCTGCGGGTGCCCCGGGACATCTTCGCCAACATCATCGCCGCCTGGCGCGACGGCTACTCCGCATCGTTGGCCAACGTCACCGGGCGTACGCCGGAAGCCGCCGCTGCCGACTTCGACCGGATGATGCAGGCCATCCGGACGTCCCCGCAGTACGCCGTCTGGCACGTGCCGGTTGCGTCCGGACGCAAGCCCGCGCATTGATCGCGGTTGGCTGAATCGTCGCTGGATGCAGCGTGGGATTTCGCACCGCCTGCGACACACGCCGGCCAGACTGTCCGCATGTTGCAGGCTGGACTGTTCGCCGCCGAACCGCGGGTGCTCGCCGACGATGGCGAGGGCGGCATCCGCTATTGGCCGCGTTTCGTCGATCCGCTCCTCGCCGCGCAGTGGTTCGACAGCCTGCGTGACGTGGTCGACTGGCACAGCGGCAGCCGGCCGATGTACGACCGCGTCGTCGATATCCCGCGGCTGACTGCGGGATTTCCACTGGATGGCAGCAAGCCGCTGCCAGCGGCGCTGGAAGGGGCCGCACGCGCGGTGGCGGAGGGTCTGGGAGTGGCGTTCACGCATGTCGGCATGAACCTCTACCGCGACGGACGCGACAGCGTCGCTCCGCATAACGACAAGTTGAACAGCCTGGTGCCGGGCCATCCGATCGCACTGCTGTCGCTTGGAGCCACCCGGCGCATGGACATCCGCGAAAAGCAGGTCGGTGAGGCACCGACAGGACGTCGCAGCTGGCGGCTGGAGCTCGAGGCAGGAAGCGTACTGGTTATGAGCCATGCCTCGCAGACGCAGTACGACCACGACATCCCCAAGTCGGCGGCGGCGGTCGGCCCGCGCATCAGCCTGGCATTCCGGGTGCGGCCGGCAGGCGGTCGCTGGTAGTGCGCGTGGCCTGTCCCGATGTCGCCGCCTCGGCTACGCTGCACGGATGATCGCCATCACCCGTGACGTCAGTCCAAGCATCGCGCGCTGCGAATTGTCCTTCGTGCAGCGCAGCGCCATCGACTTCGAGCGCGCCGTCGCGCAGCACACGCATTATTGCCGGGCACTACGCATGCTCGGTTGCGATGTCATCGCGCTGCCGGCGCTGGATGAGATGCCCGATGCGGTCTTCGTCGAGGATGTCGCCGTGGTGCTGGACGAGATCGCCGTGATGACCCATCCCGGCGCCGCATCGCGCCGCCAGGAAGGCGAATCGATTGCCGCCGCATTGCGGCCGTTCCGCACGGTGTGGACGATCGACGGCGACGCCACCATCGATGGTGGCGACGTCCTTCGGGTCGATCGCACGCTGTTCGTGGGGCAGGGCGCGCGCAGCAACGCCGCCGGCATCGCGCGCTTGCGGGATCTCGCAGGCCCGCTTGGATATCGCGTCCAGGGCGTTCCGACGCACGGCTGCCTGCACCTTAAATCCGCGGCGACCTTGGTTGCCGACGGCACGCTGCTGGTCCAGCCGGCGTGGGTCGACGTCGCCGTCTTCGATGGCCTGCGACAGGTCTTGGTCGATCCGGACGAGGAACATGCCGCCAATGCCCTGCGCGTCGGCGCTTCCGTCGTGCACCCGGCGTGCTTTCCCAGCACGCGCCAGCGGCTGCAGGATGCGGGCATCGACGTGGTCGCGGTCGACCTGTCGGAACTGCAGAAGGCAGAGGGCGCGACCACCTGCTGCAGCATCGTCTTTGCACGGGCCACGTCCGAAGCCGCGCCGTGAGCTGGCTCGGAATCGTTGTCGTCCTTGTCGCGGTGTATCTGGCGATCAAAGTCGCAGGTGCGGTGCTCAAGCTGCTGATGTGGGGGCTTGTCCTGCTGGGGCTGTACTGGTTCCTGGCGCCATACCTTGGACTGCCGCAGCCGTTCTGAGTGCAGCCACGCCGTAAAATAGGCCGATGATTCTCAACATCGCTGCCTATCGTTACGTCGCGATCGACGACCCGCAGGCGTTGG
>JBBRHT010000113.1:0-6540 GCA_038222295.1 Lysobacterales bacterium | reverse complement strand
CATCGATGACGGCGTAGGTCTGTCCGAGCACCTGGTAGGGCGAGCGGTTGCCATAGCGCGATCGCGGCTCGGCCTTGACCTCCGGCTCGGGAATCGCATCGACATCGGCCAGGCCATCGGGCGCGCTGTCGCGGATCTCCGGTGCGTACAAACCGCCACGCGTGTAGTTGCCGCGCTTGCTCAGGTCTTCCTGCGCCGGCGCGTAAGGCGAGCGGCGCACGACGACGGATCCGGATCCGGGCAGGGGTCGCGGCGACTGCACGCGGGTGACCGCCGGTGCCGATGGCTTGACGTTCCCGCCGCTGCAGGCGGTCAGCGCCAGGGCAACGGCGGCCAGCGCCAGCGCCTTCATCCGCCGCTGCCCGTCCGGATCGCCTGCGCCAGCTGGTGCACCGCCAGCGCGTACATCGGCGAATGGTTGTAGCGGGTGATCACGTAGAAGTTGCGATAGCCGAGCCAGTACTCCTTGCCCGCATCGCCATCGAGTGTCAGCAAGGTCGCGCCCTCTTCGACTGGCTGCCCCGGTTGCGGACGGTACCCCTGCCGCGCGAGCGCCGCCAGTGGATAGACCGGATCCGTCGTCGGCGGGGTGAAATCGGCCGCCGTTGCATCGCGTGTTGCTGGTGCCGCCACCGCGCCGCCGCGCTTCCAGCCGTGCACCACGAAATAATTCGCGATCGAGGCGAAGACGTCCTGCTTGTCGTTGATCAGGTCGCGCCGGCCGTCGCCATCGCCGTCCTTGCCCCACAACCGGTAACTGGACGGCATGAACTGGCCCAGCCCCATCGCACCGGCGTAACTGCCGGTGAGCGCGGCCACGTCGAGGTGCTCGTCCTTGCCCAGCGCGAACAGCTGCGCAAGCTCACCAGCGAAGAACGGCGCCCGCTTCGGGTAGCCGAACGCCAGCGAATACAGTGCGTCGAGCACATGGTAGCTGCCGGTGTTCTGCCCGTAGTTGGTCTCTACCCCGATGATCGCGACGATGTATTCGGCAGGGACACCGGTCTGCGCCGAAATCCTGTCCAGCGCCGCGCGGTTGTCGTTGTAGAAGGCGATGCCGCCGGCGATGCGCGCGTCGTTGAGGAAGATCGGCCGGTAGTCGCGCCACGGGCGCACGGCTTCGGCCGGACGGGAAATGATGTCGACCGTGCGCTGCAGGAACTGCGCCTTGCCAAGACCATCGCGGACCACCTGTGGATCGATGCCGTAGGTGCTGGACGTGTAGTCGACGAAGGCATCGATCCGCTGCGGCTGCGGCAGCAACGGATCGGTCACGCTCGCTGGCGCCAGTGGTCGCTCCGGCGGTTGCGGGACGGGCGGCAGCAGGACTGCGGCGGCGGCGGGCGGCGGCGGTTGGGGGGCCGGTGTGGGACGCTGCACCGGCGTTGCGCAGGCGGCGAGGACGAAGGGAATTGCGAGGAAGAGTACGCGTCGATTCATCGGCGCGAGGGTAGCAGCGCCACGGGGAACGCGCCAACCAGTGCGTCGAACGCGCCGCCGCGCGCCTGGAGAAGCGCACGCGACGCGTCGATCCAGCCGAGCGCGGGAATGACCGCGTCGAATGCGTCAGCCATGCACCGGGCGGTGTGCGCGCACCGCCATCACAACGCCCAGTCCGGCCAGCAGAGATACGGCGGACGTGCCGCCGTAGCTCAGCAGCGGCATGGGCACGCCGACTACCGGCAGCAGGCCGGCGATCATGCCGCCATTGACCACGACGTAGACGAATAACGACAGCGCCAGGCTGCCGGCAAGCAAGCGCGAATAGCCATCGCGCGCCTCGCTGGCGATCCACAGGCAGCGCCCGACGACGAACAGGTACAAGACCAGCACGGTCGCCACGCCGAGCCATCCGAACTCCTCGCTCAGCACCGCGAAGACGAAATCGGTGGTGTGCTCGGGCAGGTAATCCAGGTGCGACTGCGAACCCTGGCCCCAACCCATGCCGGTCCATCCGCCGGAGCCGATCGCGATCTTCGACTGGATGATGTTCCAGCCGGTTCCCAGCGGGTCGGACTCCGGGTTCAGGAAGGTCAGGATGCGATCCTTCTGGTAAGGCCGCAGCAGCCAGAACCACGCCACAGGCGCGGCGCCGGCCACGCCGCCGGCCGCGGCGACGAACCACCACCACGACAGCCCGGCCAGGAACAGCACGAAGGCGCCACTGATGGCGACGAGCATCGCCGTGCCGAAATCCGGCTGCAGCAGGATCAGCAGCGTCGGTACGCCGATGATCGCGGCGGTAACCAGCACGACGCTGAAACGCGGTGGCAGGACCTGGCGATTGAGGTGCCAGGCCGCCATCATCGGCAGGCTCAGTTTCAGCAGCTCCGCGGGCTGGAAATAGAACAGCTTCAGGTCGATCCACAGCCGTCCGTGCTTGCCGGTGCCGATGGCCAGCACCGCCAGCAAGGGCAGCAGCGTCGCCGCGTAGACCGCGGGGGTGATGTTGCGCAAGCGGTTGGGCGGAACGCGCGACAGCGCCCACATCGCCACGAACCCAAAGCCGTATCGCACCCCCTGTGCGAGGACCAGGCGCGGCGATTCGTTGCCGGCGCTGTACAGCACTGCCAGGCCGATCGTCATCAATGCCAGCAACGCCACGCACAGCGGCCAGTCGAGCGTGCGCAGCAGGCGCGCGAGGATGTCGAACAACCAGCGCAGGATGGCGGTCATCAGTCTGCCGGATGTCCGGGAGGCACGGCGGTGGGAGGCGTGGCGGCAGGAGGCGTGGCGGCGGGCGTTGCGGCACCGGCTGCCGCGTCGACCGTGGCGGCGGTACCGGGCGCGGCCGCCACGACATCGGGATTCACCGTCGGCTCGGGCCTCTTGCCCAGCAGCCACGCGTCCATGATCTTGCGCGCGATCGGCGCCGCCGTGCTGGCGCCAAAGCCGCCGTGCTCGACCATCACCGCCACCGCAATCGTCGGATGATCGGCGGGCGCATAGGCGATGAACCAAGCCTGGTGGCGCAGGCTGAGCGGCAGCGAATGCGGGTTGAGACCCCCGCTGGTCTTGCGGCTGGTGTTCTGCGCGGTACCGGTCTTGCCGGCGATCAGGTAGGGCGCATCGCGCTGGATGGCAGCGCCCGTGCCACCAGGCTGCATGGTCGCCAACATGCCTTCGTGCACCGCGTGCAGGTGTGCCGGGTTGTCGCTGATGCGTACCGGCGCGGGCTGCGGCAGCGCCGCCCAAGGCGCGTTGTAGCCATCGCGGCGCTGCTGGACCAGGTGCAGTCGGCGTCGCTGCCCATTGTCAGCCAGCGACGCAACGCCGCGCGCCAACTGCAGCAGCGTGACTTTCCAGTAACCCTGGCCGATGCCGGCGATCACGGTCTCGCCGACGTACCAGGGTTCCCTGCTGTGCTTGGCCTTCCATGCCGGCGACGGAACGATGCCGCCGCTCTCGCCCATCAGGTCGATGCCGGTCGGCTCACCGAAGCCGTACTTGCGCACCCACGTGTCCAGGCGGTCGATGCCCATGTCGTAGGCCAGCTTGTAATAGTAAAAATTCACCGACTGCGCGATCGACTTGCGCAGGTCCGTCCAGCCCTCTCCACCGTGTGCGTCGCGATAGCCTCGGCGTTGCCCCGGGATGTGGAATTCGCCGGTGGAGAACACCTTGTCCTGCGGCGTGCGCAGCCCGCTGTCCAGGCCGGCCAGCGCGAGGAACGGTTTGATCGTGGAGCCGGGCGGGCCACCCCCCACCACGTTGCGGTTGAACAGCGGTCGCGACGGGTTGTCCATCAGCGCGCGGTAATCGGTGGTCGAGATGCCGTTGACGAACAGGTTGGGATCGAAGCTCGGCAGGCTCACCATGGCCAGGATCTCGCCGGTGCGCGGGTCCACCGCCACCGCGGATCCGTCGAAGTCGCCGAATGCGTCGGCGGCTGCCTGCTGCAGGTCCAGGTCGATCGACAGGCGCAGGTCGGCACCGGACGTCGCCGGCACGCGTCCGACCGTGCCCAGTGCGCGACCTTCGACATTGGTCTCCACCTGCTCGTAGCCGATGCGGCCGCGCAGGGCATCTTCGTAATAGCGCTCGATGCCGGTCTTGCCGGTGTGGGTGAAGCCGGTGCTCGCGTCGCCCATCTTGGCCATGTCGGCGTCATCGATGCGCGCGACATAGCCGATGACATGGGCGAACAGCGCGCCATGCGGATAGCGCCGGCTCAGGTATGGCACCAGGTCGACACCGGGATAGCGCCAGCGGTCCACGGCAAAACGCGCGGCCTCGACGTCGCTGACGCGCAGCTTCAGCGTGACCGGACGGAAGCCGCGCGTCGCCTTGCGGTCGGCGTTGAAGTGGGTGATGTCGTCAGGGGTGAGCGCGATGATCCGTGACAGGTGCGCGAGCAGTTGCGGAATGTCGCCCGCCTGGTCGGGCACGACGTCCAGCCGGTAGGCCGGCACGTTGTCGGCGAGGATCCGGCCCCTGCGGTCGAAGATCAGTCCGCGCCCGGGAACCACCGGCCGCGGCTTGATGCGGTTGGCCTGCGAGCGCGTCGCGTAATCGGCGTGGTCGATGACCTGGAGCTTGAAGTACCACCCGCCCAGCGCCGCCAGCGCCAGCAGCACCACCATGAATCCGATCGCCGCCCGCAAGCGGAACTGCGCGGCCTCGGCGGCGGGGTGTTTCAGCTGGCGTCGGCGCGGTCCCATGGCCTCACGCTCTGCGGCCGAGCCGCAGCGTATCCAGCAACAGGAACAATGGCGCCCACAGCAGCATCCCCAGCAGCGGCGCCCACCAGAAGCTCCGGGGCAACTGTGGCTCGCCCAAGGCCAGGTGCACGGCGGCGCTGACCACGCGATCGTTGAGCAGCAGCCTGCCGATCGCCAGCGCCTGCTGCGACAACGGGAAGAAACGCAGCTGCGCGCGGAAGCGCTGCAGGATGAAGGCCATCACGGTCAGGCGCAGGGCCTGTTCGCCCAGCAGGCCGCCGAAGGCGAGGTCGGCGAGCAGCCCCATCGCGAAGGCAAAGCCCAGCCCGACGCGGTCCGGGTCCTCGATCACCCAATAGCCGACCACCAGCGCCAGCCAGTACGGCCGGAACGGCTGCAAGGATGCCGGCAACGGAAACAATCCCAGCACCAGCGCGAGCCCGACGCTGAGCGGCAACAGCCAGTGGTTGCGGGGACGCGTCATGGTGCGGGCGCGTGCGGCGATGGCGGGCCGGCCGGCGGTCGGCCAGTGCCCGCCGGCCGGGCAGGAGGCGCAGCTGGCGTGCGGGTGGATGCGCGGACGCTTGGCGTTCCGGTGCCGATGACGGCGGTCGGCGCTGTCGCGGCGACGCCGGGCGCGGCGGGCGGGCTGGCGCCAGCAGCCGCGGGAGCGACACCGGATTCCGGCGCGTTCGCCGTGGCGCCCTGGCGCAACAGCAGGACGTCGCGACCCCGATCCAGCTGCGCGGCGGGCTTGAGCTCGCCCACGAGGAAGGCATGGCTGTCGTCGGGCCGCAATTCCTCGACCTTTCCCACGGGGAATCCGGCCGGGAAACGTCCGCCCAGGCCGGAGGTCACGATGCTGTCGCCGGGCTTGATGTCGCTGGACAGCGGGATGTTGAGCAGCTCCATCCGGTCGCTGCGCCCCTTGCCGTACGCCACCAGGCGCACACCGGTGCGTGCCACCACCACCGGGACCGCGTGGTCGGGGTCGGTGATGAGCAGGACCGTCGCCGTCCCCTGCTCAACGGCAATGATCTGCCCGAGCAGGCCGCCGGCATCGATCACGCTCTGCCCCACCTGCACGCCATCGCGGCTGCCGGCATCCAGCAGCAGCCGCTGCCGGGTCGGGTCCAGGTCGATGTTCAGGATCGGCGCCAGCTGCACGTCCAGGCCGCCGCGCTGCCCGGCACCGAGCAGTCCACGCAAACGCGCGTTGTCAGCCGCGGCGGCCTGCAGGCGCGACAGGCGCGCACCACTGACCAGCAACGCATTGCGCAGGATCCGGTTCTCGTCGGCCAGGCGGGCCCGCGTTGCGGTTCCCTCGCGCACGCCCTCGGCGATGCGGCCGGGCAGGCTGGCGACCCACCACAGGGGCTGCACCGCCATCTCGCCGCGCACGCGCGCCTGCGCCAGCCAGCCACCACGGTGGTCGAGCACGATCAGGGCAATCGCCAGCGCCATGTACGCCAGCAACCGCAAGGTGCCGGTGACGTCGCCGGGGCGGGCAGCAGGAGAGCCGGCGAAGGACGCCACGTCAGTTCAACCCGCGCAGCGCGGGCGGTCGAGCACATGCGCATCCCGGCACGCAGGCGCGCGCGCATGAATGGATCGACAGGGAATACATGTCGCGCCCCAACCCCAACCCCATCCTCGTCACCATCGCGCGAGTCGCGCCGTACAGCTGGAAACACCGTCACTCCGGTGCGAAGAACTCATTGCCGTGCATGTCCACCAGTTCCAGCGCCCGGCCGCCGCCGCGCGCCACGCAGGTGAGCGGATCGTCCGCCACCTGCACGTGCAAGCCGGTTTCCTCGCTGATCAGGCGGTCCAGGTCGCGCAGCATGGCGCCACCGCCGGTCAGCACGATGCCGCGCTC
>JBBRHT010000112.1:0-6555 GCA_038222295.1 Lysobacterales bacterium | reverse complement strand
CTACCGCCTTGCGTGCGTTGCCGGGCGTTTTTTCGTCCAGGTGCAGCCGCGTGTAGACGGGATTACTCGCCTGGTCGCCAGTGTTGCGTGGCAGGACGACGCCCATGCTGGCGAAGACGGTCGACACGAAGCCACTGCAGTCGCGGGTTCCGTAATCGTCGCCCCAGCCATAGCGTTCGCCGAGGAACTTGAACGCCTGTGCGACCGTGTTCGCGCGGGTCAGCGGCAGGCTGTCCGCAGCCGTGTCCGCGATGCGCGGAAGCAGTGCTGGGCGCAAGGCCAGGCTGCCCGCATCCTCCCGGACCGGCAACAGCACCGTCCATGAGGCAGCGGCGTTCTGTCCATTGACTGTGTCACCTGCAGACAATGTCGCCAGTGGCAGGCGAACACCCATGTCCAGTTGAAGGTCGGAGACGCGCGGCTCTTCGGGAGTCATCGTCGTGCGCACCGTGGCGCCGGTGATGGTCAGCGACGGACGTTGGTGCGCATAGTCCAGCACTTGCGACCTCCGACCCTCCGCGATCGCCTGTTTCGGCACCCATGCCGCATACGTCTGGCTGAGCACGAACCACCATTGGCGATCCTTGCTCTCGTGCACGATCGCGACCGGCGTCCCCGGGAGCAGCGCGCTTTCCTGGAAACGATCCAGGTCGATATCGCCAGTGCTGGAGAACACCCGCAGGGTCGTCGGGAACGTCCGCAGGTTGGCACGCCGCACCGCCAGCCCGTATCGGCTCGACTGTTGCGCGGGAATGGCCGATGCGTTGGCATTGGCCACGATGGCGTCCAGCACGGCGGCATCGACAGCCTGTCCGGCCGCGTCGAACAGCGGGCTGGTCGGACGCCGCGAGACATGCCCGATCCACCGATCGACCTGTGCACGGTCCAGCATGGCTGGCAACGCACCGAGGTCGTGCATCGATGCGTCGAGTCGCCGGAGCAGGGCGTTGCGGATGGTGATCGCGTTGGCGTCGAGCACGACGCGACGAGGTGCGCGCATGCGGGAAATCCAGAACTGCGGCGACAGCTGGTCGGGCGCGAGGACCGGGATGCCGGTGCTCGACAACGACGACCCTGCGCCGGGGGACGTCACGGCAAGGGCGGTGGCCGGGAGGATCAGTACCGTCGCGAGGACGCCTGCAATGACTCGCCTGGGCCGGATCACGACGGTGCACGCATCAGCAGGGACTCGTCATCACCGGCGTTCCGGCACGGAAAATATAACCCACGCCACATGCCAGCGCGCCAAGCGGGATCTATGTCTCCAGCGCGGTGTCGACGATGCGCTGCGCGTCGGTGAGGATCATTTGCAGGTGGTCCGGGTCGCGAAAGCTTTCGCCGTAGATCTTGTAGATGTCCTCGGTCCCCGATGGGCGCGCCGCGAACCAGCCGCTGTCCGCGATGACCTTGATGCCCCCGATTGGCGCATCGTTACCAGGTGCTCTGTCCAGTATCGACCGGATGGCTTCCCCTGCAAGCTGCCTGTCAGCGACCTGGCCGGCGGTCAGGCCCGACAGGCGTTTTTTCTGCTGTGCGTCGGCGTGCGCCTCGACACGGTCGCTGAACATCGGACCGAGTTGTCCGGTCAGCTCGTCATACGCCTGCGCCGGATCACGCCCGGCCGATGCGGTGATCTCCGCCGCCAGCAGTCCGAGCACGATCCCGTCCTTGTCGGTGGTCCAGACCGCGCCGTCCCGCCTCAGGCACGTGGCCCCGGCGCTCTCTTCGCAGCCAAATCCCAGGCTGCCGTCGAACAGCCCGTCGGCGAACCATTTGAATCCGACGGGGACCTCGAACAGTCGGCGCCCGAGCCGATGGGTGACGCGGTCGATCATCGCGCTGCTCACCAATGTCTTGCCCACGGCCGCGTCGGGCGCCCACAGTGGCCGATTGCGGAACAGGTGGTCGATGGCTACGCTCAGGTAATGGTTGGGCGGCATCAGCCCGACGCCAGGGGTGACGATGCCATGGCGATCATGGTCGGTGTCGCAGGCGCAGGCGACGTCGAACCGATCCTTGAGTGCAACCAGGCGCTGCATGGCATAGAGGGACGAAGGATCCATCCGGATCCGCCCATCCCAGTCCAGCGGCATGAACCCGAATTGCGGATCGACCTCCTCGCTGACGACCTGCAGGTCGATCGCGTATTCCTCCGCGATGCGCGGCCAGTAATGCACGCCGGCCCCGCCCAGCGGATCCACGCCGATGCGGACGCCGGAGGCGCGGATGGCGGCGAAGTCGATGACGCTGGCAAGCTCGGCGACGTAGCTGCCGATGAAGTCGTACGGCTGCGTTGAGGCTTGCCGCAACGCCTGCTGCAGCGGCACGCGCCGGATGTGCCGTGGTCCGGCGGCAAGCAACTGATTGGCGCGGTCCTGGATCCAGCCGGTCACCGCCGTATCCGCGGGACCTCCATTGGGTGGGTTGTACTTGAACCCGCCATCCTCGGGCGGGTTGTGCGACGGCGTGACCACGATGCCATCGGCAAGTCCGCGCGTCCGCCCGCGATTGTGGACAAGGATGGCGTGCGAGATGGCGGGCGTCGGCGTGTACTCACCGTTGCCGGCGAACCGGACTTCCACGCCATGCGCGGCCAGGACCTCAAGCGCGCTTTGCAACGCCGGCAGGGACAGCGCGTGCGTGTCCATGCCGATGAACAAGGGTCCGTCGATCCCGTGCTGCGCGCGATGGGCGCAAACGGACTGGGTGATCGCCAGGATGTGCGCCTCGTTGAAACTTCCGTCCAGCGACGAGCCGCGGTGTCCGGATGTGCCGAATGCAACGCGCTGTGCTGGATCGTCGATGTCCGGCGCACGGTCGTGGTATGCGACGACGAGCGCATCGACATCCACCCGCTGCGAGGGGGCGGAAAGGTGACCGGCGAGGGGGCTGACGTGTGTTCCCATGTGTGCTCCCGATCGGCTGTGGTGGCGAGCCATGTGCACGCGCATCCGTCAAGCTTTATAAACAGGTCTGCCTGTCTGGGGCGTTCACGGGCCGCGGCCGGTTCGGTGCGATCATGAGCGGATTCATTTGACGGAATCCTAGATGCCAAGTTTCGAGGCGTACGTACGTTCCTGGGTACGCGCGCTCGCGCTGCGCGCGCAGGCGCCCGCAAACGAGGCCGATGAAGCGCCCTTGCGCGCGCCATTGCTGACCGCCGAACAGATGGAGCGCCAGGGCAGGGTGTTGGCCCGGTCGCACGTCGTCAGCACGAAGCCCGCCCCGGATCGGCTGCTTGAACGCCTGAACGACAATCGCCGGGTGCTCGATCGCGCCTGCGCGATGCTCGAGGATGCGGTGCAGTCGAAACGCCACCTGACACCGGCAGGTGAGTGGCTGCTCGACAACGTCTACCTGATCGAAGAACAGATCCGCCTGGCCCAGCGGCATTTCCCCAAGGGCTACAGCCGCGAATTGCCACGGCTCACCAGTGGGCCATCCGCGGGCTTCCCCCGCGTGTACGACATCGCCCTCAGCGCCATCTCGCACGGCGATGGCCGAGTGGATGCCGAAAGCCTGGGTCGCTTCGTTGCTGCCTACCAGAGCGTCACGCCGTTGCGGCTGGGCGAACTGTGGGCGATCCCGATCATGCTGCGCCTGGCCCTGATCGAGAACCTGCGGCGCGCCAGTTCGCGGGTCATGGGCCATCGGGTCGACCGCAGCATCGCCGAAGGGTGGGCCGACCTGCTCACCTCGGTGGCCGAGTCCGATCCAAAGGGCCTGGTGCTGGTCCTGGCTGACATGGTGCGTTCGCATCCACCCATGTCCAGCTCGTTCGTTGCCGAACTCGCTCGCCGTCTGCAGGGCCAGAGCATGACCCTGGCACTGCCGCTGACCTGGATCGAGCAATGGCTTGCAGAAACAGGCCACTCGATCGAGCAGATGGTCCAGGTGGAAAACCAGCAACAGGCGTCGAGCCAGGTTTCGATCAGCAACAGCATCGGCAGCATCCGCTTCCTGTCGATGATGGACTGGCGTGATTTCGTCGAGAGCATGAGCACGGTCGAGGCGCGCTTGCGCACCGATCCGGCGAACGTCTACGCGCTGATGGATTTCGCCACGCGCGATCGCTACCGCCACCGCGTGGAGCAGATCGCACGCCGCATGGATCTCGATGAAACCTTTGTCGCCGACTATGCCGTCAACCTGGCGCAGGCGGGCGCCCAGGCAGCCGGAGTCGGCGACGTCGCGGCGCACGTCGGCTTCTACCTCATCGACGACGGCGTGGATGCCCTGAAGCACGCCCTGGCACCAACCCGCCATGCTGCGCGCGCGTTCATGAAAGGTGGTCGCCGATTGCCCCTGGCGGGATACCTCTTCCCCATGGCGGTGATCGTGGCCGTCTGCACCTACGGCCTGATCGACGGCGCCGTCGATGCACTGGCCGGGCATGGCGTGCTGTGGGTGGTTGCGTTGCTGTGCGTCGTGGCATTCAGCGAGGTGGGGATCTCGCTCGTCAACTGGATCGCAACGATGATCGCTCTGCCCAGGGCCTTGCCACGGCTCGATTTCGCTAAGGGCAATCCCGCAGGCGCGCGGACGATCGTCGTGGTGCCCACCATGTTCGGCGACACCGGCACCATCAGCGCGCTGGTGGAGGCGCTCGAAGTCCGATTTCTTGCCAATCGCGACGCGAACCTGCATTTCGCGCTGCTCACGGACTTCTTCGATTCCGCGTCCGAGTCCATGCCGCAGGATTCGCGCCTGCTCGACCACGCCCAGGCAGAGATCAATGCGCTCAACGCACGCCATGCATCGGAGAGGGGCGATGTGTTCTTCCTGCTCCATCGACCGCGGGAATGGAACCCGCGCGAACGCGCATGGATGGGCCACGAGCGCAAGCGTGGAAAGCTCGCAGCGCTCAACGCCCTGCTCAGGGGTGGCAGCCCCGATGCATTCCTGCGCATCGCCGGCGATCTGTCGGTCCTGGGCGATATCCGTTATGTCATCACGCTCGATACCGATACGCTGCTGCCGCGCGATTCGGCACGGGCACTGGTCGGTACCCTCGCGCACCCGCTGAACCGGGCGCAGTTCGACGGGCGGCGCAACGTCGTGAGCCGTGGATACGGCATCCTGCAGCCTGGAGTCGGCGTGAGCATGAGCGGCCAGCGCCGCTCGTGGTATGCGCGCCTGTTCAGTGGCGAGCCAGGCATCGATCCGTACACGCGTGCCGTCTCCGATGTCTACCAGGATCTGTTCGGCGAAGGCTCGTTCGTCGGCAAGGGCATCTATGACATCGATGCCTTCGAGCGCGCGCTCGAGGGACGGTTCCCCGACAACTCCATCCTCAGCCACGACCTGCTGGAAGGGTGCTACGCACGCGCCGGACTGGTGAGTGACGTACAACTCAACGAGGACTATCCGGCGCGCTATGGCCTGGACGTCAAGCGGCGACAGCGATGGATCCGGGGCGACTGGCAGCTGCTGCCGTGGCTCCTGCCTGTCGTGCCGATGCGCGAAGGCCGCCGCGAGCGCAACCCCTTGTCCTGGTTGTCGCGCGGAAAGATCTTGGACAACCTGAGGCGCAGCCTCGTTCCAACTGCCATGACCACGTTGTTTGTGCTCGGCTGGGTCATGGCGCCACGTCCGCTGGCCTGGACGGCCTGGGTCCTGGCGATCCTGTTCGTGCCGCCGCTGCTGGCCTCACTGCGGGATGTCTTCAACAAGCCGGCCGACATTCCGCTGGGCACGCACCTTTCCCAACTGCGGGTTTCGATTGGACGCCAGTTCTCGCGTGCCCCGATCACGCTGGCATGCCTGCCATACGAGGCGTTCTTCAGCCTGCAGGCGATCTTCACCACCCTGTGGCGGCTGGTGGTGACGCGCCGCCACCTGCTGCAATGGAGTCCATCCAGTGAGGTCGAGCGGACGTCCGGCGCCGGATTGGCGGGCGTCCTGCGCAACATGTGGTCCGCGCCAGCAGTGGCGATTGCGGTCGGCTTCCTGCTGCTGCGGCTCAATCCCGAAGTCTTGCCGGTCGCGGGGGTGGTCCTTGCATCCTGGGCGTTTTCGCCACTGCTCATGTGGGCGCTTGGCCGCCCACGCGAGCGCAAGCGGGTGGCATTGTCGGAGACGAAGCGGCAATTCCTGCGGCGGCTGGCGCGCCGGACCTGGGCGTTCTTCGAGGAATATGTCGACGAGGGCAACCACTGGCTGCCGCCGGACAATGTCCAGGAACATCCATCACTGATCATCGCGCGGCGCACATCGCCGACCAATATCGGCCTGGCGCTGCTGGCCAACCTGTCCGCGCATGATTTTGGCTACCTGGCGGTGGGAGAGGTCGCAACACGCACCGCCAATACGCTGCGCACGCTCTCCGGCCTGGCGCGTTTCAACGGCCACTTCTTCAACTGGTACGACACCGAAAGCCTGGAGCCACTGCTTCCGCGGTATGTATCGACGGTTGACAGCGGAAACCTGTGCGGCCACCTGCTCACGCTGCGCCAGGGCTTGCTGGGACTGGTCGACGAGCCGGTGCTGCCGCGCGCTGCGTTTGGAGGCCTGCGCGACACGCTGGATGTGCTCGCGGAGATCCACGATGCGCCG
>JBBRHT010000111.1:0-6555 GCA_038222295.1 Lysobacterales bacterium | reverse complement strand
CTTACCGTCAGTTCGAAGGTCTGCGACTTGCGAAGCGCCCTGGCCTGGGTCGGCCCCCACGCAAACGCGATATGCCGCTTCTTCAATTTCAGCGGCGTCCATCGTCGCGGCAGCGGGAAGTTCGGCTTGTCGACCCACCAGACGTTTTCGCCGCTTGCATCGCCCAGCTTGAACTCGAGGTTGTTGACGGGTCCGCTGCCGCGCAGCTGCAGTGTGAATTCGTAGTTGTCCGGATAGGCCAATGGAAGATCGCGTCGCGCAACGGCGTATCCGGAAACGCCATTGAAGTCGTAGTCCAGGCACATCGCCCTGCCGTCGACGCCATCGACCTGGCGCAAGGATGCGGACACGCTATCGGACGCAACGGCTTTCCACGAACCGATGCCCTCGAAACCATCGAGCACGCGCAAGGACGTCGCCCTCGCCTGCACCGCCAACAGCAAGGACAGCGCAAGCAGCAAGATGCGGAAACGCATGTTCAACCCTTGACGCTCCCGGCCATCAGGCCCTGCAGGTAATAGCGCTGCAGGGCGAGGAACAACACCAGCACCGGCAATACGGTGACGACCGACCCGGCCATCATCAATTCATTGTCCTGCACGTGCTCACGCGAGAGCGATGCCAGTGCGACCGGAAGCGTATGCAGGTTATCGTCGCTCAGCACGATCAATGGCCACATGAAATCGTTCCACGCCCCCAGGAAGCTGAATATGGCCAGCGTCACCAGGATCGGCTTGAGCGCAGGCAGCACGATCTGGAAGAAGATGCGGAATTCCCCGGCGCCATCGATGCGTGCGGCCTCGAGCAACTCGTCGGGAATCGACCGAGCGTACTGGCGCACCAGGAAGATCCCGAAGACGCCCGCCATGCCCGGCACGATCGCACCGGCATAGGTGTTGATCAGGTGCATCTGCTTGAGCAGCAGGAACAACGGCATCATCGCGACCTGCGCGGGAATGACGACGGCCGCGAGCAGCGCCCGGAACACGGATTCGCGACCGGCGAATTGCAGCTTCGCGAAAGCATATCCGGCAAGCGTGTTGAGCAGCAGCGACAGCGCCGTCGTGACGGTCGCGATCACGAGGCTGTTGAACAGGTAACGCCCCATGCCGCCACGCAGGAACAGCTCGCGGTAGTTGTCCCATGTCGCGTGGCTTGGCCACAGCGGTGGCGGAAAGTGGCTCGCCTCGCCAGGCCGCATCATCGACACGGAGAACATCCACAACAGCGGCGCAAGGCTGAGCGCCGCCAAGCCGACCAGCAGGGCGTTGACGATGCCGCGGGCAAGTCGCTCGTTCATTGCCAACCCCGCTTGCGCACCATCCACAGCAGGCCACTGGTGACGCCACCCATCAGCACGAACAGCAGGAAGGCGACGGCCGATGCATTGCCCAGGTTCCACCACTTGAATCCCTGCTCGTACATCAGGTACAGCACGCTGACGGTGCTCTGCAACGGGCCGCCCTGGGTCATGACATAGGGTTCGGCGAACAGCTGGAAATAGCCGGCGAGCGTCAGGATCCCGACCAGCACCATCGTTGGGCCGAGCATCGGCAGGGTCACGTGCTGGAACTGGCGCCAGCGCGAGGCGCCGTCGATGCGCGCGGCTTCGTAGAGGTCTTCGGGAATTGCCTGCAGGCCCGCCAGGAAGATGATCATGTTGTAGCCGAAGTTCTTCCACACCGCGAACAGGATGATCGTCGGCATGGCCCAATGCGGGTCGCCCAGCCAGTCGATGGGGTTGATCCCGAGAAATGAGAACCCCCAGTTCACCAGGCCATATTTTGTGTGGAACAGGTAACGCCAGATGACGGCGACGGCGACGACGGTCGTGACCACCGGCGCGAAATACGCCGTGCGGAAGAACGGCTTGAACCAGCCCAGCCTTGAATGCAGCAGCAGCGCCGCACCCAGCGACGTCGCGATCGACAATGGCACCCCGACCACGACGAAATACAGCGTGTTGCCGAGCGCCTGCCAGAACAGCGGATTGTGCAGCAGTCCGATGTAGTTGCCGATCCCGACGAAACGCAGGTTGCGGACGTCGGCAAGCGCGTAGATGTCGAAGTCGGTCAGGCTCAGGAGCAATGCCGCCAACACAGGCAGCACGAAGAACAGCACGATCGTCGCCAGTGCCGGCGCCACGAAGATCCAGCCGGCCAGTGGGCGCTTCATTGCACCGCCGTCGCCTGGCCATGGTCCAGCATCCAGCGCCGCTTCTCGAGGATCGCATCCGCGCGCCGATCCATTTCCACGGCGGCCTGGTCGACGCTCAGCCGACCACTGACCATCTGTTCGGCGACGAGGCGGATCTCGGTGGCGATGCGTTCCCACTCGGGAACCTTCGGCGTTGGCCGTGCACGTTCAAGTTGATCGCGGAAGGCGCGTGCGTACGGGTCATTCGCCAGTTCCGGCGCAGCCCACGGCGACCGACGCGGCGGCAGGTCCCCGGTGAGCGCGTGGAATTTCACCTGCACGCCGGGGCGCGACAGGTACTCGATCAGCTTCCACGCCGCATCCTTGTGCGGTGACTGCCGGAACACAACCAGGGTCGTACCGCCGGCAACGGAAGCGCCCGGCCCGTCGGGGCCCGGCAGCGGCATCGTCATCCAGTCTCCCTGTTGCGACGCGGGCAGGCGCTTGCGGAATTCGGCGATGTTCCAGGGACCCGAGATGTAGAAGGAATAGAAACCGTTCCCGAATTCCTCCCAGACATTGGAGATCTGCACGTTCGACAATGACGGCGCCCAGGCCTCATCGAACATCTGCTTGTAGAACGCCAGCGCCCTGCGATAGCCGGCACTGCGGAAATTGCCGTAACGCCCGCCATCGCGCAGGAGTGGATCGGGCTGCTGGATCGCCAGGTTCAACAAGGGTTCGAATTCATTGAGGGGCAGCAGGATCGCGTAGCGTCGCGGCCCGACCATGCGTTTGATAGCGCCCATCGCGCGCCGCCATTCGTCCCAGTTCCGCGGCGGCGCCGGGACGCCTGCCCGCGCCAGCAGGTCGCGCCGGTAAAACGGCACGCGGGTCTCGCTGTACCACGGCAATCCGTAGACGGTGTTGCCGACAACGCTGGTGTCCCAGACACCGGGAAAGTAGTCGGGAACATCCAGCGACGGCGTTGCGGCGATCCGTGCATTGAGCGGCTCCAGGGCGCCGATGGCGGCAAACTCCGGGATCCACGTGTTGCCCAGGCTGCACACGTCGGGCAAGGCATCGCCGGCGAAAGCCGTCAGCAGTTTTTCGTGCGCCGCCGTCCACGGCAACTGCTGCAACTCGACGTGGATGCCGGGGTTCTCACGCTCGAATTCCGGCAGCAACCGTTCAACGACCTCGCCCTCGTAGCCCATGGCCCAGAAGCGCACCACGTTGCGCTTGTCCCCTTGCGCGCGCATGCAACCCGCGAGCACCAGCAGGACGCAGCATGACGCAAGCAGCCAAGGCCGGTGCATGGGGGCTATTGCAGCGCACGCTTCGGCGACGGCGGCGGCATGGCAGGAACCAGTGGCCTGTCCAGCCAGCCGCCGGTGAACCCGGCACGCTCCAGGCCCTTGCGGATATGCGGATTCCTGCGCATGACGCTCCAGATGAAATCGCTGCGGTAGTTTTCGATCATCAGCACGATCGGCCCCTGGTCGATCCCCAGGTAGTCGGTGTCGAACCATCCCTTTCCCGCCACCACCTTGCCATGGTGCAGCTTGGCGTCCGCGTATTGGAAACTGGGGTTGAACGCATCCAGGAAGCCGTATTCGCCATACAGCTGCGGGCCGTAGTCAGCATGCATGGCCTCGATTGCCGGAATCGCAATCTCGGGCGCGAACGCGATCGAGCCGGCGGCGGCGGTGGGCGCGATCGTGCCGTCGTCAAGGATGTATTCGATTCCGGCACCACGCGCCGAATAGGTGCGGAACAGGCGCGCCTCACCCTTGAAGTCGAACGTCGCATCGATCGGACCATCGCTGGCGGTCAGGCCCCAGAGATTTTTGCCATAACCCTGCCATTGAGACGGGTTCTCGATCGCGTAGGCGCGCTGCGACAACACCGCGCGCCGGCTGTTCTCGAAATAATCGATGCCATGCCGGCGCATGTAATCATCCTGGATGCCTCGCAGGTCGAGCCAGACCTGCGAGTACTGATGGCCGAACAGCGGCGGGAAGCTGAGATGCTCCTGCCCCTGGAACTTGCCCCACGTGCGGTCATAGGTCGATGTCCACACGGTATACGCATCCTTGTCGACGGGGTAGGTGTCCGACCCCAATGCCTCGATGTAGACGAGGATCGCTTCGTTGTAACCCTTCCAGTCGTACGCATGCATGCCGTGCTCCGGCGTCCATCCCATGGCGATCCAGGGCTTGCGTTCCTGCGCCCACGGCCATTGCACCCGGCCGTAGATCTTCTCCGCGAGCTTCCTGATTTCCGTTTCCTTGCGGTCCTTGCCGCCGTAATAGGTCTGCGCGAACAGCACGCCGCCAAGCAGCAACGCGGTGTCGACGGTCGACACTTCATTGGTGCCGCTACGCAAGCCGCTGTCCATTTCCAGGAAGTGATAGAAGAAACCCTTGTATCCGGCTGCGCCCGATACATCCAGTCCCTGCGGCGCGCGTGCGAAGAAGCGCAGTGTCGCCAGCGTGCGATCGACCGCCTGGTCGCGACTGATCCACCCGCGCTCGACGCCCACGCCATAGGACGTCAGGCCAAAGCCGACCGCCGCGATGCTGGAGAACGACGGCGTGGGCCAGCGATCGGGGACCAGTCCGTTCACCGGATTGCCCAGTTCCCAGAAGTAATCGAAGGTGCGGTGCTCGAGGTCGTCGACGATCGGCGGAACCGCGCGCTGGACAGCGACCGTTGGTGCAGTCGTAGCGGCAGGAGCGGCTGGCTGGGGAACCGGCTGTCTCAGGCACCCCGACAGCAGCGTTGCAGCAAGCGCCAGGACGACGGGCGCTGTTCGATGAAACCGTTGATGCATCGGACAGTCGCCCTCTACTCGATTGGAAGCACCGGCCGCCGCGCGGACGGCCGGTGCGCTGGATCTACCAGGTGAAGCCCATCGACAATTTCAGCATGCGCGTCGGCAGGGACACGCTGTTGGGATTGCCGAAGTTCGGATTCATCGGCTCGTTCGCGCCACCCATCCAGTCGTCGTAGCCGTTGTAATTGGCCCAGTTGAAGACGTTCAGGACATCTGCGCGAATGCGGAAGCGGACATCCGGCCCGGCCTTCCACTCCTTGGACGCCGCGATGTCGAACTGCTTGAAACTGTGGTCCGGCCGATACCAGGTGAAGTGGCACAGGCTCCAGGAAGTCTCGTTGCAGTCCTGGATGTAGCGCGGCTCCGCACTGGCAAGCGTCAATTTGGCCGACAGCGTGATGCCCCATGCGGCGTCATAGATGCCGGTGGCAACCAGGCGGTTCTTCGGAGTCTGCCCGGCGAACCATCCGTACTGTTCAATGGTCGGCTGGTTGAATGCGCCCGGCCACCCATTGATGGGACTGTTCTGCTCGGCATCCGTATAGGTGTAGGCGATGGTCGCTCCCCACCCGGATTGCTGGGTGTAGGGCTTTTCGAGCTGCAGATACAGCGCGTTGGCCCGCGTCTCCAAGGCGTTCTGGGCGAGGATCAGGTTGCTGAAAGGCGCGAAGCCCTGGCCCCACGGCGGCGGGTCGGTGGCGTCTGGCGTCGGGAAGAAGTTGCCATCCGCCAGGCGATTGCCCAGCAGGAATGCAATCCCGTCATGACTCACGATTCGCGACAGGGTGATGTCGGTGTTCCAGTCATTGCCCCAGAACGCGAATGTGTTGCGCATGCCGATGCTGAACTGGTCCGAATACGGAACCTTCAGGTCGTTGTTGGTGAGGAACACCTCCCGGGCACCGCCAGCGGCGGCCAGTGCACGCAGGACATCAGGATTCATGTAGCTGGGATCCCACGTCAGGCAGTTGGCACCCGAGCACGGATGCGCCGCGGTGTTGAAGTCGTAGGAATACGAACCCCAACTGCCCTTGGACACTTCGTTCTGCAGGTAGTCGAACAGGTTCCTGTCGAACGACCGGCCGATACCGCCATGGATCACGTGCCGCTGGTCGGCATTCAGGTCATAGGAAAATCCGGCGCGCGGGGCGAAGGCATCCTTGAAAGCGTTGCGATTGTGGCCGGTGCTGATGTAGTCGTTGATATCCACCCCCGAATTCGGGAGATTGGTGTTCGACGCCTGCAATGCAGCCACGACATCAGGCGGCGTGACGAAGTTCTCGTAGCTCGGCGTCGTCTCGTAGTCCCATCGCACGCCCAGGTTGAAGACCAGCTTGTCGCTGACCTCCCAGTCGTCCTGGACATAGATGCCGAACTGCTTGTTGCGCGATGTCACCGTGCCATCGCCCAGCCCGGACACCGGCGCGCCGAATTCGACGTGCGTCGGATTCGTCAGGCTCTCGTTGATGTCGTAATAGAACTGCGGGTTGAACTTGTTCTGCTCCAGCGTATCGACGGTGATGGCCTTGTACTTGACGCCCGCCTTGAGCGTATGACCCTTCAATCCCGTGAACGTCAGG
>JBBRHT010000110.1:0-6565 GCA_038222295.1 Lysobacterales bacterium | reverse complement strand
AGATCACGCCCGGGGCCACGCGCTCGACCGGCGCGCTCAGGGTCGCGGGAATCGGGCCCTTGCCGTCGATCGGCTCGCCCAGTGCGTTGACCACGCGACCGCAGAGTTCCGGTCCGGTCGGCACTTCGAGGATGCGGCCGGTGGTCTTGGCGGTGTCGCCTTCGCGCAGGTTCTCGTAGTCGCCCAGCACCACGGCGCCGACCGAGTCGCGTTCCAGGTTCAACGCCAACGCGAAGGTCTCGTTCGGCAGTTCGATCATTTCGCCCTGCATCACGTCGGCCAGGCCGTAGATGCGGACGATGCCGTCGGAGACCGACGTCACCGTGCCTTCGTTGCGGGCCTCGGCAGCGAGCCCGACCTTGGCGATGCGGTTGCGGATCAGTTCGCTGATTTCGGAGGGATTGAGCTGGGTGGTCGCCATCTTCGTTTTCCTGTAGGGCGGGTCTCGACCCGCCTGTCGTTTATTGCAATGTCCAAGCGGCGGGTGCAAACCCGCGCTACAAAATCGTCAGGCCGCCAATGCCGATTGCAGCCGGTCGAGCTTTCCGCGCAGCGAACCATCGATGACGACGTCGCCGGCGGTGATCACCGCGCCACCGATCAGCGCTGGATCCACGGCGGTGGAGACGTCCACATCGCGGCCGAAGCGCTTGCGCAGTGCCGCCTTGATGGCGTCGAGCTCGGCGTCCGGCAGCAGGGTGGCCGAGGTCACGGTCGCCTTGACCACGCGCTCGGCTTCGTCGCGCAGCTGCGCGTACAGCGCCGCGATTTCCGGCAGCAACTGCTGGCGGTGGTTGTCCGCGAGCAGCGACAGGAACCGGGTGAAGTCCTCGTGCGCACCTTCGGGCGACAGCAATGCGACGGCGTCCGCAGTGGCGAGCCGGGGATTGCCGAGCAGCGACGCCACCTGCGGATCGGCGGCAACGCGCGCCGCGAAGGCGAGCGATTCCGACCAGGCCGCGAGCGTGGCGGTTTCCTGCGCGCTGGCGAACGCCGCACGGGCGTAGGGACGGGCGAGGGTCAACGCCTGGCTCATTGCACGATCATCCCGTTCGTCGCCGCCGGCTTCACAGCTGGGCGGCCAGTTCGTCGAGCAGCACCTTGTGCGTGCCGGCGTCGATTTCGCGCCGCAGCAGCTTTTCGGCCCCGCTGACGGCAAGCGCGGACACCTGCGTGCGCAGGCCTTCGCGTGCGCGGTTGGTCGCCGCGTCGATGTCGGCCGCGGCGAGCGCCTTCTGCCGGTCGGCTTCGGCGATCGCATCGAGCTTGGCCTGCTCGATCATCTGCACCGCACGCTGGTGCGCCTGCTCGATGATCTCGTTGGCCTTGACCCGTGCGTCCTTCAGTGCCTCGTTGACCTTGTCCTGCGCCTGGGCAAGGTCCTTCTGGCTGCGATCGGCCGCCGCGAGGCCCTCAGCGATCCGCTGCTGACGCTCCTCGATGGCCGCCATCAACGGCGGCCAGATGAACTTGACCGTGAACCAGATCAGGAGCGCGAACGACAGCGCCTGGCCCAGCAGAGTCATGCCAATTTCCATGACGACCTTTCCTCAATGCGGCGATACGGTGCGCCACATGCGCACCGCGGTGACGATGCCCGCAGGGCGGGCATCCGGGATTGCGACGATCAGCCGAACCGCGCGAGCAGCGGGTTGGCGAACGCGAAGAACAGCGCCATGGCCAGGCCGATGATGAATGACGCATCGATCAGGCCGACCAGCAGGAACATGCGGCTCTGCAGCATCGGCATCAGCTCAGGCTGGCGTGCGGCGGCCTCGAGGAACTTCGAGCCCATGATGCCGATACCGATACACGCGCCGAGCGCGCCGAGGCCGATCATCAGGCCGATGCCGACGGCGGTGTTGGCCTGGATGAGGGCGATGAACTGATGCATGTCCATGAATTTTTCCTTCAAGCGATGGTAAGAAACGGGTGGATGAACGGGGTGGTTTGGAACCGGTGACGCTGGGGCGGCGCGATGCTCAGTGGTGTTCCTGCGCCATCGCGATATAGACGACCGACAGCACCATGAAGATGAACGCCTGCAGCAGGATGATCAGGATGTGGAACACGCCCCACAGGAAGCCGAAAAGCACGCCGAACGGGAACGTAATCCAGGAGACCAGCAACCCGGCGATGAGCATGAACACGAGCTCGCCGGCGTACATGTTGCCGAACAGTCGCATCGACAGCGAGACCGGCTTGGACAGGTACTCGACGAGGTTGAGGATCACGTTGGGGATCACCATCGCGACCTTGCCAACGGCGCCGTCGCTGTGGAACGGCGAGGTCAGCAGTTCCTTGCCGAAGCCGCCAAAACCCTTGGCCTTGACCGAATAGAACAAGGTCAACACGAAGATCGTCAGCGACATCGCGACCGTGGTGTTGAGGTCGGCGGTGGGCACCATGCGGAAGAAGGTGTGGTGTGCGGCTTCATGGCCGCCGAACAGCGTGACCAGGCCGCTGCCGATATCCAGCGGCAGCAGGTCCATCGTGTTCATGAAGAGGACCCACATGAAGATCGTCAGCGCCAGCGGGGCGAGGAAGCGGCGGTCGCCGTGGAAGGCGTCCTTGACCTGGTTGTCGACGAACTCGACGATCATTTCGATCGCGGCCTGGCCCTTGCCGGGCACGCCCGAGGTGGCGCGGTGCGCGGCGCGCAGGAACCACAGGCAGAACAGCGCACCCAGCCCGAGCGACACCAGCCAGGAATCCCAATGGAAGCTGCCACCCAGCACGGTGCTGGAGTTGTGCGTCAGGTGGTGCTCGATGTATCCGGACAGGCCTTCGGAGGCGGCGGTCGGTGTCGTGGTTTCAGCGCTCACACCAGGCCCTCAACGTCTACGGTTCATTTGGATGATCATTGCAACGGAATGCGCCACCAGGCCCACCCCGACTCCCACCAGCGCGGGGATGGCCGGCAATCGCCACCCCCCCATCACCAGGGCCAACCCGGCCAGTACCACCCACCACTTCACCATCGCACCAGCCAGCGTCCGTGCCATCGCCATACCCGCCGGCTGGATGCCGCCACCGAACGCCAGCAGCGTCGACAGCGCATTCCCGACCAGCAGTGCCGCACCACCACCCGCGGCCGCCCAGGCATGCCGCGGACCCTGCAGGAGGAAGGCCGCGGCGACCAGCGCGACCACGATGGCCTGCATGGCCACCGCGCGCAGCGCGGAGCGGCGGCCCGCGGCGATTGGATCGTGCACGGGCTGCACTCGTTCAGCTGCGGGGGTGGGCCAATCGGCCCTGCGAAGCCGCAAAAGTATAGCGGCGCGGCATTTCTGCGGCAACCGTGAAGGTCGGCGAATGCGCTTCGGGAAGGCTCCAGCCCCGGCTGGCGGCGAATTCTGGGCCTTCGAGCGGAACCTTCGCGCGACCCAGGCGGTCGACTGTCCTGTGGCCTGCCCTCCACTTCCTCGTCGACGCGCGGTGGGCCCCGCCGAAGCCCCGGCCGCAAGGTCGGGGCTTCTTCTTGTCGGGAGGGTCAGTCGGCTTCCCAGCGGATGTCGGCCTCGCCGCTGAGGTCGAGCGCCATCTTGACGGCATCGAGCAACGTCGATGAGGCGCCGGCATCGGTCAGGCGCAGGA
Source organism: Lysobacterales bacterium (assembly GCA_038222295.1). Classification (GTDB taxonomy): domain Bacteria; phylum Pseudomonadota; class Gammaproteobacteria; order Xanthomonadales; family Xanthomonadaceae; genus Cognatiluteimonas. The sequence continues at coordinate 2,968 of JBBRHT010000110.1, read as the reverse complement.
AGGTGTCGTTGTCGACGAAGTAATCCTGGTCCTTGCTGGATTCTTCTTCCATCTGCGCAACCAGCAGGTCGATATCGGCCTGGCTGACGTGACCCAGCAGCTGGTCGTTGGATGCGTCGTAGAGCTTGGGCATGGCTGGTCCTCGTGGTCGAGCGGATCAGGATGATCGGCGCTTGGGCAGGTACAGGTCGGTGATCGTGCCTTCGAAGACTTCGGCCGCCATGCCCACGGATTCGCTGAGCGTGGGATGCGGATGGATCGTGTGGCCGATATCGGCTGCCTCGGCGCCCATTTCAATCGCCAGCGCGACTTCCGCGATCAGGTCGCCCGCATGCACGCCGACGATGCCACCGCCAATGACGCGATGCGTTGCATTGTCGAACAGCAGCTTGGTGAAGCCTTCGGTGCGGCCGATTCCGATCGCACGACCGCTGGCCGCCCACGGGAATTTGCCGACGCCGATGTCGAGGCCTTTCGCCTTCGCTTCGGTTTCGGTCACGCCGACCCAGGCGATTTCCGGATCGGTGTACGCGACCGATGGAATGACCCGCGCCACCCACTCACGCTTTTCGCCCGCGGCGACTTCCGCAGCCAGCCGGCCTTCGTGCGTCGCCTTGTGCGCCAGCATCGGCTGGCCGACGAGGTCGCCGATCGCGAAGATCTGCGGCACGTTGGTGCGCATCTGGCGGTCGACGGCGATGAAGCCGCGATCGCTGACCTGCACGCCGGCCTTGCCCGCGTCGATCTTGCCGCCGTTGGGCGTGCGTCCCACTGCGACCAGCACGCGGTCGAAGACGTTGATCGGCGGAATGCTCGCGCCTTCGAAACTGCAGGCGATGCCGTCCTTCTGCGCCTTGGCCTCGACGACCTTCGTCTTGAGATACACACCGACGCCCTGCTTCTTCAGGCGCGCAGCCAATGGCTTGACGAGGTCGAGGTCCGCGCCGGGCATGAGCTGGTCGGCCAGCTCGACGACCGTGACCTGCGATCCGAGCGCACGGAACACCGTGGCCATTTCCAGTCCGATGATGCCGCCGCCAACGACCAGCAGCCGCCCTGGGATCTCGGCCAGCTCCAGCGCGTCGGTCGAATCCATCACGCGCGGGTCGTCCCATGGAAAGCCCGGCAGCTTCAACGCCTGCGACCCGACGGCGATGATGCATTGGCCGAAGCGCAGCAATTGCGTGCCGCCTTCGCCAGTGATTTCGATTTCGTTGGCCGACACGAAACGGCCAGTGCCGGTGACGATGCGCACCTTGCGTTGTTTCGCCATCGTCGCCAGGCCCTTGGTCAGCTGGCCGACGACCTTGTCCTTGTTGGCGCGCAGTTTGTCCAGGGCGATCGTCGGCTTGCCGAAATCAACGCCGTAGTCGCTCGCATGCGCGGCTTCGTCGATCACCGCGGCGGCATGCAGCAGTGCCTTCGAAGGAATGCAGCCGACGTTGAGGCAGACGCCACCGAGCTGCGCGAAGCGCTCGATGAGCACGGTCTCCAGGCCCAGGTCGGCCGCACGGAACGCCGCGGTGTAACCACCGGGTCCGGCGCCGAGCACGACCAGCGCGCACTCGATGTCGGCTTTGCGGCCGCTGCCGGCGCTTGCCTGCGGCGCCGGGGCTTGCGGCCCCTTCCCCTGCGAAGCGGGGGAAGGTTGGGATGGGGGCGCTTTTGATCCGGTCGGTTGCGCGTTCCGGGCGTCCTGTTTGTCCCCATCCCGGCCTTCCCCCGCCACAGCGGGGGAAGCAGCAGAGCTCGTCGCCTCACTGTCGATCACCACAACCACCGCGCCTTCGGACACCTTGTCGCCGACCTTGACCTTCAGCTCGCGGACAACGCCTGCCACGCTCGCCGGCACTTCCATCGTCGCCTTGTCCGATTCCAGCGTCAGCAATCCCTGGTCGACCGTCACGGTGTCGCCAACAGCGACCAGCACTTCAATGACAGGGACATCGTCATATCCGCCGATGTCCGGAACCTTCACTTCAATCGTCGTCATTGCGGGTTTCCGTTGGGCGGGCGCGGCCCGCCATTGCCTTGATCCGTTGCTGCGCGGGGAGGGTTGAAACCCGCCCTACAGCAGCACGCGACGCATGTCGCCCAGCAACTGGGCGAGGTATGCGGTGAAGCGCGCGGCGGCGGCGCCATCGATCACGCGGTGGTCGTAGGACAGCGACAGCGGCAGCAACAGGCGTGGCTTGAATTCCGCGCCGTTCCAGACCGGCTGCATCGCCGCCTTCGATACGCCGAGGATCGCCACTTCCGGCGCGTTGACGATCGGGGTGAAGGATGTACCGCCGATGCCGCCAAGCGAGCTGATCGAAAAACAGCCGCCCTGCATGTCCGCGGGGCCGAGCTTGCCTTCGCGCGCCTTCGCCGCGAGCTCGCCGGTTTCGCGCGCGATCTGCAGCACGCCCTTGCGGTCGCAATCGCGCACCACCGGAACCACCAGCCCGTGTGGCGTGTCGGCGGCAAAACCGATGTGGAAGTATTTTTTCAGCGTGAGCAACTCGCCGCTCGCATCGAGCGACGCGTTGAACGTCGGGTATTTCTGCAGGGCCGCGACGGATGCCTTCATCAGGAAGGCGAGCATGGTCAGCTTGGTGCCGTCCTTCGCCTTCTCGCTTTCCTTGTTCAAGGCGATCCGCAGCGCTTCGAGCTCGGTGATGTCGGCATCGTCGTGCTGGGTGACGTGCGGGATCATCGCCCAGTTGCGCGCGAGGTTGGCGCCGGACAACTTCTGGATGCGCGACAGCTCGCGCGTCTGGACTTCACCGAACTTGCTGAAGTCGACCATGGGCCACGCCAGCAGCTGCAGGCCGCCACCAGTGGCCGAGGCCGGCTTGCCGCCGCCAGCGAGCGCCTGCTTGACGAACGCCTGTACGTCTTCCCTGCCGATGCGACCACCGCGCTGGGAACCGCTGACCTGCGCCAGGTCCACGCCGAGTTCGCGCGCCAGCAGGCGCACGGCGGG
>JBBRHT010000109.1:0-6602 GCA_038222295.1 Lysobacterales bacterium | reverse complement strand
GGCGTGCGCGAGGGAATAACCCAACTCACCGCCCTCGTTGATCGAACCCGGCGTCTCGGGCGCTGCGTGGCTGGGGATTCCGTAGGGCCAGGAGAACTGCCGGAAAAGCTTGCGCATGCCTTCCCTGTCGCGGCTGACCTGCGGATAGATTTCGCTGTACGTCCCCTCAAGGTAGGTGTTGGCCACCATCGCCGGCCCGCCGTGGCCAGGACCGGTGATGTCGATCATGTCCAGGTCGTGCTGTCGGATCAGCCGATTGAGGTGCACGTAGATGAAATTCAGGCCTGGCGTCGTGCCCCAGTGGCCGAGCAGTCGCGGCTTGATGTCGTCCCTGCACAGCGGCCTGTCCAGCAGCGGGTTGTCGCGCAGGTAGATCTGGCCAACCGACAGGTAGTTGGCCGCACGCCACCAGCCGTGCATGCGGCGAAGCAGGTCCGGGTCGGGCGCTGCGTTCATCCGTCCAGGGCCGGCCGCGCGCCCACCATCAGCGCGGGATCCGTGCCGCGCGATAGCGATGGATCAGGGCATTGGTCGAGCTGTCGTGCTGCAAGTCCGGCGCATCGGTTGCAGCGATCTCGGATTCCGTCCGCCTGGCCAGTTGCTTGCCCAGTTCCACGCCCCACTGGTCGAAACTGTCGATGTTCCAGATCACGCCCTGCACGAAGACACTGTGCTCGTAGAGCGCGACCAGGGCACCGAGCGAATGCGGCGTCAGCCGATCGGCGAGCAGCGTGTTGCTGGGCCGGTTGCCTTCGAACACACGATGCGGTGCGATGTCGCCAGGCGTGCCCTCGGCCTGGACCTGGGCCAGCGTCTTGCCGAATGCCAGGGCCTCGCTTTGGGCAAACAGGTTTGCCATCAACAGGTCATGTTGCGACAGGGCGTCGGCGCCACCCAACGGCTGGCAGAAGCCGATGAAGTCGCAAGGCACCAGTCGGGTGCCCTGGTGCAGCAACTGGTAGAACGAGTGCTGGCCGTTCGTGCCGGGCTCGCCCCAGTACACCGGACTGGTCTGGTAGTCGCAAAGGGCGCCATCGCGCGTGACGTGCTTGCCGTTGCTCTCCATCGTGAGCTGCTGCAGGTAGGCCGGAAACCGCTTGAGATGATCGGCATACGGCAGCACCGCCACTGTCGAAGCACCGAGGAAGTTGTTGTTCCAGATCGACAGCAGCGCCATCAGGATCGGCAGGTTGCACTCGGGCGCCGTGCTCCGGAAATGCACATCCATCGCATGGAATCCGGCCAGCATTTCGGCAAATCGGGCCGGACCGATCGCGATCATGGTCGACAGGCCGATCGCCGAATCCATCGAGTAGCGCCCGCCGACCCAGTCCCAGAATCCGAACATGTTGTCGGTGTCGATGCCGAAGTCGCGCACGCCATCGGCGTTCGTGGAGACGGCGACGAAGTGTCGCGAAACCGCATCGGCGCCAAGGGCGGCCACGCACCAGTCGCGCGCGGCGTGCGCGTTGGTGAGCGTCTCCTGCGTGGTGAACGTCTTGGAGCAGACGATGAACAAGGTCTCTGCCGGATCCAGCCCGAGCGTCGCCTCATGGAAATCCACCGGGTCGACGTTGGAGACGAAGGCGAAAGCCAGGTGGCGGTCGCTGTAATGCCTTAATGCTTCGTACGCCATGACCGGGCCAAGGTCCGACCCGCCGATGCCGATGTTGATGACATGGCGGATACGTTTGCCCGTGGCGCCGATCCACTGACCGTCGCGCACGCGATCGGCAAAGTTGCCCATGCGTTGCAGCACGGCATGCACGTCCGGCACGACATCGACACCGTCGACGACAATCGATCCGCTCGCCGGCGCCCGCAGTGCGACATGCAGGGCGGGACGGTGCTCGGTGAAGTTGATGCGCGCCCCGGAAAACATGGCCGCGACATGGGATTCCACGTCGCAGGCACGCGCCAGGTCGAGCAGCAGCCTGATGGTGTCGTCGCCAACGCGCTGCTTGGAATAGTCCAGGTAGATGCCAGCGCCACCGGCTGACAGGCGCTCGCCGCGACCCGGTTCATCGGCGAACCAGTCATGGAGCTGCCTGTCGCGGATCTTCTCGGCGTGCCGGGTCAACGCCTGCCACTGCGGCCGGCCAGTGAGCGTCGCGCCCTGCCCCTTTGCCGCGTCTGTCGTGTCCTTCATGGGCTGGCGTGTTCCAGTGCAGTGGCCTTGGTTTCGATGCGCTGCATCAGGTCGTGCCAGGACTTGACGAACGACTGCGCACCTTCGCGCTGCAGCTGCGCGGCCAGCGCCTCGGTGTCGATGCCGGCCTTGGCGAACCGCGCAAGCACCAACTCCGAGTCGCCACCATCAGCGTCCATCGCGCCCTGCAGTTCGCCGTGTTCGGCATAGGCGCGCAACGTCGATTCGGGCATGGTGTTGATCGTGTCCGGCGCGGCGAGCGAGGTCACGTAGAGCGTGTCCGGCGCGGCTGGATCCTTGGTGCTGGTGCTGGCCCACAGCAGTCGTTGCGGACGCGCACCGGCTGCCGCCAGGCGACGCCATCGGTCGGATGCCAACAATGCACGGTAGGCGCGATAAGTACGCTGCCCGATGGCGACGCCCAAGTGGTTTCGCAATTCCGCCGGTGCCTTGTCCTTGATGGCCTTGTCCCAGCGGCTGACGAACAGCGACGCCACGCATCCCACCGCCGGATCGCGGTTCGCATCGAGCCGGCGCTGGATGCCGCGCATGTAGGCTTCAGCCACGGCGAGATACTGCTGAGCGGAGAACAGCAGCGTCACATTGACGGGGATGCCGTTGAAGATCGATTCCTCGATGGCCGGCACTCCTTGGGGTGTTCCCGGGATCTTGATGAAGAGGTTCCCGCGCGCAGCCTGCCGATGGATGTGTGCGGCCGCCTCGATGCTGCCGGCGGCATCGCTGGCCAGCAGCGGCGAAACCTCCATCGAGACCCATCCGTCCACGCCATGACTGGCCTGGTGCGCCGGCAGGAAGAGATCCGCCGCACGACGCAGGTCCTCCAGCGCCAGTTCGATGAACAATGCCTCGCCCTGCAGGCCATTGGCGCATTTGTCGCGGATGGCTGCGTCATAGGCGTCGCTGTTGCCGATCGCCTCGTCGAAGATCGTCGGGTTGGACGTCAGGCCGGTCAGGCCGTAGTCGGCGATGTAGCGCGCAAGCGTTCCGCTGTCGAGCAAGTCGCGGGTGATGTTGTCCAGCCACAGGCTCTGTCCGAGCTCGCGCAACTGCTGGAGATTCTGGTTCATCGTGACTCCTGGGAAAGCGCGGCCATGCGGCCGACATGATCGACGAGTTCGCCGATGCGGCCAATGCAGACGTCGGGCGCGATCGGGGCCGCAGCCAGCAGATCGTCCGTCGCATAGTGGCCTTGGCGGACGAAAATCGTGGTGACGGCGTCACCCAGCCGCTGCTTGATGGCAGCCAGCAGTCCAGGCTTGTCATCCACCATGACGTAATGCCGAGCCGGATAAGCCTGGCGTACCGCCTCGAGCATGTGTTGCTTGTGGAGATACACGTGCACCCTGCCCTGCACCGCCTCCCACAGCCCGGACCGGTGGATCTTGCGCGGCTGGAAAACCACGTCGCCATCGGACAGGATCACCGGCGTTCCCGCTGCCTGCAGCGCCTGCATGAGCGGTGCCACGCCGGGATAGACCAGGTCCGCGAATGGATAATCCAGCAGGAATGTCGACAGCTGCAGAAGGTCGGGATCGGCCACGAAATCCGGCCGCAACTGCTGCAGGGGCTCCAGGTAATCCGCGTAGCCACGCTGCCTGCGCAGGCTGTCGTACAGCGCGCGATAGCGGGTGCGTCCTTCGACGCCGAGGGCCGCTGTCAGCCGTGCATCGAGATCCGCTGAAAACCGGTCGTTGTCGAGCAGCGTGTTGTCCACGTCGAGCAGGAACACCAACCCGTCCGACGCCATCAGCATGGCGCGCTCACCTCGGACTGCGGGTCATGCCAGCCGTCGTCGCGGGCGACAACGTGCGCCGCAGATGCAGGGCCCCATGTGCCTGGCTCGTAGATTTCAACTGGGCCGGGCATCGAGAGGATCGGATCCACCACTCGCCAGGCTGCCTCCACCGCTTCGTCGCGGGTGAACAGCGACGAGTCCCCGCGCAGGGCGTCCCCGAGCAGGCGCTCGTAGGGCGGGGCGCCGAGCGCCGCCTGGTGCCGCGCAACCAGCTCGACGTCATCGCCGCGCATGGATTCGCCGGGTCGTTTCACCCGGGCGCCGGCAGCGATCACCATGTCGGGACCCAGCCGGAACCGGAAGTAATTCGATCGAGGCGTGTGACCCTGTCCGCCGTGCCCGGTGTAATCGTCGTCGAAGATCGGCATCGGTGGCCTTTTCAGCTCCACCACGACTTCCGTCGCCGTCAGCGGCAGGCACTTGCCGGTGCGGATGTAGAACGGCACGCCGGCCCAGCGCCATGTGTCGATGTCCAGTCGCATTGCTGCGAAGGTCTCGACCTGCGAGTCGGCATGCACGCCGGGCTCGTCGCGGTAGCCGCGCAACTGGCCGCGCACGACTTGGGCCGGCTTGATGGGTCGCATGGCATGGAACACGCGGATCTTCTCCATCTGGATCGCGCGCGCGTCATCGCCGATGGGGGCATCCATCGCCAGCAATGCCACGACCTGGAGCAGGTGGTTCTGCACCACGTCACGGATCGCGCCGACGTCGTCGTAGAAGCCCCCGCGACCCTGCACGCCAAAGTCCTCCGCCATCGTCACCTGCACGTTGTCGATGAAGTTGCGGTTCCAGACAGGTTCGAGGAATGTGTTGGCGAAGCGGAAATACAGTAGGTTCCTGACCGCTTCCTTGCCAAGGAAATGGTCGATGCGAAACACGCGATCCTCCGGGAAGACGGCATGCAAGGTCGCATTGAGTGCCTGGGCCGAGGCAAGATCACGGCCAAAGGGCTTTTCGACGACGACGCGTGCGTTGGTCGCGCAACTTGCGTCCGCCAGACCCTTGATCACCGTGGGGAACAGGGACGGCGGAATGGCGAGGTAGTGCAACGGGGACTGCTTGCCGTCGAGCGCGACCTTGAGCCGGACGAAGGTCTGGGGATCGTTGTAATCGCCATCGACATACTGGAGGTTCGCGCTCAGCTTGGCGAAGGCCTCCGGATCGACCCCGCCTGCATGCTCCAGGCTGTCGCGCATGCGCTCGCGCAGCTTCTCCAGGTTCCATCCCTGGCGCGCGATACCGACGATCGGGATATCGAGCCCGTCGCGGACCAGGGCCTGGAGCGCGGGGAATATCTTCTTGTAGGCAAGATCGCCAGTCGCGCCGAAAAAAACCAGGGCGTCGGAGGCATCGGCAGATCGGGTCAACGCTCGCTCCCGCAGGTGGGCGCCGGGGCGGGCGCCGCCAGCTCGCCATTCATACACGATGGACGGTTAAGGCACGGTCGATCATTGCGGAAGCCCTGAAGAAAGCGGGCCGCTTTCGCGGCCCGCCATCCCCTGTCTCGAACCGTCAGCTGCGGACCGGCACGATGGTGATTTCGACGCGACGGTTCTGCGCCCGCCCGGCATCGGTATCGTTGCTGGCGATCGGGCGGGTCTCGCCGGCGCCGACGATCATCATCCGCTGCTGGATCACACCCTTCCCGCCCAGGTATGCGGCAACGGCATTCGCACGCTGCACCGACAACTGCTGGTTGTAGGCATCCGTGCCGACGTTGTCGGTATGACCGGCAACTTCAATGACCGTCTGGTTGTACTGGTTCAACGTGCTCGCCACGTTGTCCAGCACGGGATAGAACTGCGGTTGCAGGTTGCTGCTGTCGAAGGCGAACGTGATGTTGCCCGGCATGTTCAGGGTGATGTTGTCGCCCTGTCGCACGACGTCCACGCCGGACCCGGCAAGGCTGCGGCGCAGCGCGGCTTCCTGGCGATCCTGGTACGCACCGATGCCCGCACCCGCCAGACCACCGACGCCGGCACCGACCATGGCACGCTGGCGCCGCTCGACGGCATCGCCGCCGCTCAGCAGCCCGGCCACTGCGCCAATGCCCGCTCCGATCAACGCACCGGTGCGGGTGCGGTTCGGGTCATTCGGATCGTTGGTCTGGCCGGTGTAGGTGGCGCAGCTGGACAGCAACATGACGCTGGCAAGGCCCGCGGCCAAGCCGGTGGTGGTGAACTTGTTCATCGACAATCTCCTGATCGCATGGCGGCCCCGAAATGGACCTGAATACGGGCTTCAAGGTAGATATCGGCCTGTCACACCCAGGTGATGAAGGACTCATGCCGCAGGCTTTCATTCAGGTTGAATGGGCAATCGGGTTGGATGCATCGGCCCACTGTCCCGCTGCAGGCTGGCGTGGTTGCAGGCCGGGACGCGCCAGCAACAAGGCCAGCACCTCAGGCGCAACCGGATGGCTGTAGAGGAACCCCTGCACTTCTCGGCAACCATGCTGCTCCAACGCTTCGGCCTGGGCGACGGTCTCGACGCCTTCAGCGACGACCTCGATGCCCAGGTTGTGAGCGAGGTTCACGATCGCATGAATCACCGCCGCCGCGTCGCGCCGGCCGCACATCGCTTCCATGAACGAGCGGTCGATCTTCAGCACGTCGATGGGGAACCGGTGCAACA
>JBBRHT010000108.1:0-6628 GCA_038222295.1 Lysobacterales bacterium | reverse complement strand
CGTGGTCGCCATGGCTCATCCAGACATCGAGCCGCGGTGGGGAGCCCGGATGGTCCTTCAGCCCGTCCAGCAACGCGTCCTGCGCGACGAGCTCGACCTGGGCATGGCCGAACTCACGCGCGTCGGCGGCCTCGGTCGCACCACCCAGTTGCGTCGCCAGCGTCTGCATGCCGTAGCAGATGCCGAGGATCGGCACGCCGGCGTCGAAGACCTGCTGGGGTGCCTTGGGCGAACCAAACTGGGTGGTCGATTCGGGACCACCGGACAGGATCACGCCCTTCGGTGCAAACCTGGCGATCTGCGTCGGGTCGTGGTCCCACGCCCAGACTTCGCAGTACACGCCGATTTCGCGAATGCGCCGGGCGATCAACTGGGTGTATTGCGCGCCGAAATCCAGGATCAGGATGCGGTCGGCATGGATGTCGTCGCTGTGCAGGTCGGTCATGGTGTTCCGTCAAACTTTGGACAGTGGAGCGAGTACTCAGCCCATGCGGTAATTCGGCGGTTCCTTGGTGATCTGCACGTCGTGGACGTGGCTCTCCTGCTGCCCTGCCCCGGTCACCTTCACGAACGACGGCTTGGTCCGCATCTCTTCGATGGTCGCGCAGCCGACGTAACCCATGGTCGCGCGCAATCCGCCCGCGAGCTGGTGCACGACGCCACCCAGCGGGCCGCGATACGGCACCCGGCCTTCGATACCCTCGGGAACGAGCTTGTCGGCGTCCGACGCATCCTGGAAATAGCGATCCTTGGAGCCTTTTTCCATGGCCCCGAGCGAGCCCATGCCGCGATAGCTCTTGTAGCTGCGGCCCTGGAACAGTTCGATTTCGCCGGGCGCTTCCTCGGTACCCGCGAAAAGCCCACCGACCATGACCGTGGAGGCGCCCGCGACAAGGGCCTTGCCGATGTCGCCGGAAAACCGGATGCCGCCATCGGCGATCAGCGGAATGCGGTCCTGCAGTGCGTTGGCCACCATCGCCACCGCCGTGATCTGCGGGACGCCCACGCCTGCAACGATGCGCGTGGTGCAGATCGAGCCCGGACCCACGCCGACCTTGACCGCGCCGGCACCCGCGTCCATCAACGCGAGCGCGGCATCACCGGTGACGATGTTTCCACCAACGACCTGCAGTTTCGGGAAGCGCTTCGTCGCCCAAGCGACGCGATCGATCACGCCCTGCGAATGCCCGTGCGCGGTGTCGACGATGATGACGTCCACGCCTGCGGCGACCAGCGCTTCGATTCGCTGCTCGGTGTCACCGCCAACACCGACCGCCGCGCCGACCAGCAACCGCTCGCTGCTGTCGTAGGCGGCATTGGGATTGTCGGACTTCTTCTGGATGTCCTTGACAGTGATGAGGCCGCGCAACGCGAACTCGTCGTTGACGACAAGGACCTTCTCGATGCGATGCCTGTGCAGCAGCTGGATGACCTCGTCGTCCGTTGCGCCCTCGCGCACCGTCACCAGGCGATCCTTCTTGGTCATGATGTGGCGGACCGGATCATCGAGCTTCTTCTCGAAGCGCATGTCGCGACCGGTGACGATGCCCACGAGGTGGCCATCGTCGTCCACGACCGGCACTCCGGAGATGTTGCGGGCGCGGGTCAGCTTGAGGACTTCGCCAATGGTCGTCTCGGGGCCGACGGTGAACGGCTCGCGGATCACGCCGGCCTCGAACTTCTTGACCCGCGCGACTTCCGCTGCCTGGCGTTCGAGCGACATGTTCTTGTGGATGATGCCGATGCCGCCCAGCTGTGCCATCGCGATGGCCAGGCGTGCTTCGGTCACGGTATCCATGGCCGCGGCGAGGATCGGCAGGTTGAGCCGCAGGTCGCGGGTCAGCCGGGTGGAAAGCGAGACGTCCTTGGGCAGGACGACCGAATGCGCTGGGACGAGGGAAACATCGTCGTAAGTCAGTGCTTCAGCCTGGATGCGCAGCATGGGCCGGTCCGGGGGAATGAAGCGCGCCATTGTAGCGCGCGGCGAGAAGCTACGGATTACCGTCAAGCAGGCCGCGCCGCCGCGCGCCATGGAAACCTGAAAACGAGCGGTAACAGTCGGACACCCAGCACCCCGTCCCCCGGCCGCGCCGCCGCGCGCCATGGAAACCTGAAAACGAGCGGTAACAGTCGGACACCCAGCACCCCGTTCCCCAGCCGCGCCGCCGCGCACAAACCCCTACTGGCCAGCGGCCTCGGCGGCTTCCAGCGTGTTCTGCATCAGCGTCGCGACCGTCATCGGACCCACGCCGCCCGGGACGGGCGTGATCCAGCTGGCGCGCTGCGCGGCGGCGGCGAAGCCGACATCGCCCACCAGGCGGCCGTCGTCGAGCCGGTTGATGCCGACGTCGATCACCACCGCCCCTGGCTTGACCCATTCCCCGGGAATCAGCGCAGGGCGACCGACCGCCACCACCAGGATGTCGGCGCCGCGCACGCTGGCTTCCAGGACCGCTGGCGGGGTGAATTTGTGGCAGCAGGTCACCGTGCATCCGGCGATTAGCAGTTCCAGCGCCATCGGCCGGCCGACGTGGTTGCTGACACCGACAATGGTCGCGCTGGCCCCGCGGACCGGTCGGTCGGTCCACCCGAGCAGCGTGGTGATCCCACGCGGCGTGCAGGGGCGCAGCCCGAACTGGCGCAGCGCGAGATGTCCGACGTTTTCCGGATGGAAGCCATCGACATCCTTGCCCGGGTGGATGCGATGGATCAAAGCGGTCGCGTCGCGCCGGTCGGGCAAGGGCAATTGCACCAGGATGCCGTGGACGGCGGGATCGGCGTTGAGTTGATCGATCAATGCCAGCAGCTCGGCATCGCTCGTATCCGCCGGCAGGTCATGGTCGATCGCACGGATGCCGACCTTCTCCGCCGCGCGCCGCTTGTTGCGCACGTAGACGCGCGAGGCCGGATCATTGCCGACGAGCACCACCGCCAGGCCGGGCCGCGACTTGCCCGCGGCGATGCGCGCGTCGACCTGCGCCTTCAACGCATCCAGCAGCGCGTCGGCGATGCGCTTGCCGTCGAGGATCCTGGCCGATGTGGCTTCGTGCGCGGTGTCGGTCATGCAGTCGGGCCGGTGCTGCGCTAGAGTCGGGCAGCGCATTATCGCCGATCCTGACCCACCCCTGCCGCCATGAGCATCCCTGATTCCGACACCGCGGCCATCGAAGCCGCCGTGTTCCGCCGCCTGCTTGTCCATCTCATGCAGGACCGTCCCGATGTGCAGAACATCGATCTGATGATCCTTGCCGGTTTCTGCCGCAATTGCCTGTCCGACTGGTATCGGGAAGCCGCCGAGGCACAAGGCGCGCCGATGCCGCGGGACGATGCACGGGAGGCCGTGTACGGGATGCCGTTCGCGCAATGGAAGGACCTGCACCAGATGCCGGCCACGCCCGGGCAGCTGGCCGCGTTCGCCGCGATCCAGCCGCATCGGCCAAGGGACTGATCGCGCGACTCAGCCAGCGGAGCAGAAGCGCTCGTAGTCGACGTAGCCTTTCCACTCCCGTCCGGGGGCACACACCGCACAGTCGGGGTCCGGGGCCAGCCGGGTCTCGCGGAAACGCATCGCCAGTGCGTCGAAATGCAGCAGTCGCCCGGTTAACGACTCGCCGATGCCAAGGATCAGCTTGATTGCCTCGGTCGCCTGCAGCAGGCCAATGACGCCGGGCAGCACCCCGAGCACGCCAGCCTGCGCGCAGTTGGGCGCCGCATTCGCGGACGGCGGCTCGGCGAACAGGCAGCGATAGCAGGGGGCGCTGCCGCGTAGTCGTCCGGCATCGAACAAGCTCACCTGTCCGTGGAAACGGTGCACCGCGCCGTACACCAGCGGGACGCCGAGATGTACGCAGGCGTCATTGAGCAGATAGCGGGCCGGGAAGTTGTCGGCGCCATCGATGGCGACGTCGACGCCTTGCAGGTACTGCTCCACGTTGGCGCCGGCCAGGCGTTCGCCGATGGCTTCGATGCGCGTGCGCGGATTCAGGGCCGACAGTGCAGTAGCGGCCGAATCGACCTTCGGCAGGCCGATCCGCGCTTCCGTGTGCAGCACCTGGCGTTGCAGGTTGCTGCGATCCACGACGTCGTCATCCACCAGGCGCAGCGTGCCCACCCCCGCCGCGGCCAGGTACAGGGCGGCGGGTGAGCCCAGGCCGCCGGCCCCGACCAGCAGGATGGTGGCCGCAGCGAGCCGCTGCTGCCCCGCAAGGCCGACTTCGGGCAGGACAAGCTGACGCGAATAGCGCTCGGAGAAATCGGCGTCGACATCCGGCCGGTTCATCGGCATCCCACGGGCTTCCCATGCCAGCGTTCCGCCAAGGATCGACGCGACGTTGACATAGCCCTTGTCGGCCAGCAGCTGCGCCGTCGCCAGCGACCTGCGGCCACCTTGGCAGATCAGCAACACTTCGGCAGCGCGATCGGGCAAATGGATGTGCGGTTCGGCGGCGATCAATGCGTGGTCGATGCCGCGCGCACCTTTCGCCGCGCCCAGTGCGCGCTCGTGATCCCCACGGACGTCGACCAGGATCGCACCGGCATCCAGTCGCGCCTGTGCATCCTCCGGACTGATTTCGCGAGGGCTCATCGCGCCATTATCGGTCGATCCGCTCAGTAAGGCAGCACATCGACGACACAGCCGGCCTCGAACAGGCGCTCGCCCTCCGGCAACACGATCAGCGCATCCGACCGGGCGGCTGCGCCAAGTCGGTGCGACCCGTCAGCTGGTTCGGGCATGACCTGCAGGCTGCCGTCCGCGCCCGACCGCAGGCAACCACGCAGGAATTCGCGGCGTCCGTGGTGCTTGTCGAATGCGGCCGTAAGCCGCGCGTGCCAGACGTCGCGTGCCTCTTCCCTGCCCTGCAGCCCGTCGAGCAACCTGCGCCCCAGCGTGAGCCAGGTCGCCAATACCGATACCGGGTTGCCCGGCAGCCCCAGCAAGCGCGCCCGTCCCATCGAGCCGAACAGCAACGGCATCCCGGGCTTCATCAACACCTTCCACAGGTGCACCGCGCCTTGCGATTGGAGCAGTCCGGGGATGAAGTCCTTGTCGCCCGCCGACACGGCGCCGCAGGTCACGACGAGGTCGAAACTCGATGCGGCATCCAGCAAAGCCGACGTCATCCGCGCCGGGTCGTCGGGCAAGGTCGGCCAGGCCAGCGGCTGCAATCCTTCGCTGCGGAGCAGGCCCATCAGCAATGCACGATTGCTGTTGTAGATCTCGCCCAGCCGCAGGGGCAATCCCTGCTCGACCAGTTCATCGCCAGTGGTGAAGACCGCAACGGTGGGGCGTTGCGACACCATGACCTGCGGCTGCCCCATCGCCGCGAGCATGGAGACGCGAGCCGGGCTCAGCACCATGCCGCGTGACACCACGATGTCGCCGGGATCCACATCCTCACCTGCGCGCCGGATGTGCGTGCCTCGCTGAACCGGATCGGCGATGTGGACCCGTCCGGCTTCCAGCCGTGTCATCTCCCGCATGACGACGGTATCCGCGCCCGCGGGGATCGGTGCACCCGTGGTGATGCGGATGCACTCACCGGCGCCGACTCGACACCCGTTTGCGGGGCCTGCGAACTGCTCACCGGCGATCCGCAACCCGATCGTCGATGCATCGGCAAGGTCAGCGTGCCGGAACGCGAAACCATCCATCGCACTGTTGTCGAACGGCGGCAGTGGCATCGGTGACGCAACGTCCCGGGACGCGATCCTGCCGTAGGCATCCGACAAACCCACGGTTTCGGTCGGCATCCGGTGCAGTCTCGCGACCGCTTCGACGATCGATTGCGCCTGTGCGAACGACACCCGGGTCGGGAAATCGGTCATGCGACGATGTTCGCCATCGCCAGATCCGATGGCGTGTTGAGGTTTCCGAATCTCACGCCGGCGCAACGCACCCCTGTCATGCGCAATCGCGATTGCAAGGCGTGCATGCTGAAATCCCTGCTGGAAATGGCGTCCGCGACAGCCGAATGAAGGCCATCGACGCGCCACAACGCCACGAGTGGCTGCGGGCCGTCATCGTCAATGGCGAATGCTCCGGCGTCGGCAGCATGGGCCGCCAGCGTCGGCAGCAGGCAGTCGTTGACGCCGACCACATCGACCGGAATGGTGAGCAGCCAAGACGTTTTGCAGTGCGACACCAGGGCTTCCAACCCGCCGACTGGACCAATGTCACGATGCGTGTCGGCAATGGCCGCCAGCCCATGCGACGCATGGCGATTCATGTGCTGGTTTGCGCTGACGATGACTGCCGCCACCTGCCCTTCGAACCTGTGGGCGATCCGCAGCACCTGCGGCTTGCCATCACGTTGCAGCCAGGCCTTGTCGATTCCGCCCAGCCGCGTGGCGCGGCCGCCTGCCAGGATGCCCAGGCTGACGTCGGCGACGTTCACTTCCCGCGTTTGACGTGCCGGATCAGGCGGCGCTTCTTCGCGATCTGCTTGTCTGACAGGACGTTCTTCTTGTCCTTGTACGGGTTCTCGCCTTCCTTGAAGACGAACCGCACTGGTGTCCCGACCAGCTTGAAGCGCTTGCGGAAGAAGTTCTCGAGATAGCGCCGATACGTGGGCGACAGCGTGCGCAGGCGGTTGCCGTGGACGATGAACGTCGGCGGATTGGCGCCGCC
>JBBRHT010000107.1:0-6636 GCA_038222295.1 Lysobacterales bacterium | reverse complement strand
CGTCATGCTGTCGACCGACCCCTCGGCCCGGCTGATGCTGCTGGCGATGGCGATGCTTCGTACAGGCTCCAGACCCTGTCGTCGCTCCGCCGCAGCGGCGACAATGCTGCTCCACGCCCATGTCCGCCGCCCATGTCGCAGCCTATCCAGACCCCCGTCTCCCTCACGCGCTTCCTGATCGAGGAAAAGCGCCAGGGACGCATCAATCCCGACCTGCGCCTGCTGATCGAAGTGGTCGCGCGCGCCTGCAAGACGATCGCAGTCGCCGTCAGCAAGGGAGCCTTGGGCGGTGTGCTGGGCGAGGCCGGGACTCCCGGCGCGGCCAGCATGAACATCCAGGGCGAGGCGCAGAAGAAACTCGACGTGATCGCCAACGACGTGCTGCTCGAGGCCAACGCCTGGGGCGGGCACCTGGCTGCCTGCGCGTCGGAGGAAATGGACGAACCCTTCCCGATCCCCGATGCCTACCCGCGCGGCAACTACCTGTTGCTGTTCGATCCGCTCGATGGCAGCAGCAACATCGACGTGAATGTGTCGGTCGGCACGATCTTCTCGGTGCTGGTCTGTCCCGGCGACGCGCAACAGGTGGATACGCAGTCTTTCCTGCAGCCGGGCACCGCGCAGGTCGCCGCGGGCTACTGCATCTACGGACCGTCGACGATGCTGGTGCTGACGATCGGCCATGGCACGCATGCCTTCACGCTGGATCGCGAGCAGGGTTCGTTCGTGCTGACCCAGCGCGACATGCGGGTGCCGGAACACACCCGCGAGTTCGCCATCAACATATCCAACCAGCGCCACTGGGAAGCGCCGATGCAGGCCTACGTGCGCGACCTGCTCGCCGGGTCCACCGGCCCGCGCGGCAAGGACTTCAACATGCGCTGGATCGCGTCCATGGTCGCCGACGTGCATCGCATCCTCACCCGGGGGGGCATCTTCATCTATCCGTGGGATCGCAAGCTGGGCACCGGCAGTCCGCGCGAGCCGACGCATCCGACCAAGGCCGGCAAGTTGCGGCTGATGTACGAGGCCAACCCGATGTCGATGCTGGTCGAACAGGCCGGCGGCGCCGCCACGACGGGCCGCGAACGCATCCTCGACATCGTGCCCACGCACCTGCACCAGCGCCTGCCGGTGTTCCTGGGGTCAAAGGCCGAAGTCGCCGAAGTCACCGGCTACCACCGCGCGCATGACGCCGTGGTCGCTGCGCAGACCGCGGCGGCATGAACGCCTTCGCGGCCGCGGAAAGCATCCGGCGCAGTGCGATCACCAGGTGCGGGCGCAGCCGCGACCTGGCGCTGCAGGGCCGCGCGAACCGGAATTGCTGGTCCGGCAGCGCAAGCTGACGCCACACGGACCAAGGCCGGTCGCGCCCACCGCCCTCGCCCGCATCGATCGCGGTCATCGCCCAGAGGCGGCGACAAGGTCCGTTCCGGCGCGCGGAGGAGGAGTTCGCGCGATGGCATCTTCGCCGCACATGCCGGTGACTTCACGCGCATGCCCCACAATGTGCCCGTTCATCTGCCGCCGACAAAGGACGCCATGTCGCTGGACCTGGTCACGTTCCACCAGACGCTGTTCCTGCTGATCCTGGCGGGCGGCTTGTACCTGTTCGTGAGCGAACGGGTGCGCATCGATGTCACCGCGATGCTGGTGCTGCTGGCGCTGGTGCTCAGTGGCGTGCTCGACGCCAAACAGGCGCTGTCGGGATTCTCCAGCGAGCCGGCGATCATCGTCGCCGCGGTGTTCGTGATTTCCGGCGGCCTGGCCGCCACGGGCATCACCGAGCGCCTGGGGCAATGGATCGGGCACGCCGCGGGCCGTAGCGAAGCACGCGCGGTGGCGGTGCTGATGCCGGCGGTGGCCGCGCTGGCGGCGTTCACCCACCACGTGATGGTGACCGCGATGATGTTGCCGATCACCCTGCGGCATGCGCGCGAAGTCAACCTTCCCGCGTCGCGTCTGCTGATGCCGATGTCGCTGGCCGCGTCACTGGGCACGACCCTGACGCTGGTCAGCGCACCGGCCTTCCTGCTGGCCAGCGACCTGATCGAGCGCAGCGGCGGCAAGAGCCTGGGCATCTTCTCCATCACCCCGATCGGCATCGCCCTGGTCGTGGTCGGCATGGTCTACATGCAGCTGACGCGTTGGCTGCTGCCACGCCACCAGGGTGCGCACGGCGACGACGGTTACCTGCGCCTGGATCGCTACCGCACCGAGTTGCTGGTGGTCGATGGCTCGCGCTGGAGCACGCGGCCGCTGCTCGAGTTGCAGAATGCGCTGGGCGACCGCTTCGTGCTGCGCGGCTGGTTGCGCGACGGCAAGGTGCGTGCCGACCTGAAGCCGAGCAGCCCGCTGCTGGCCGGCGACGTGCTGCTGGTGGAAGCCTCGGCTGACGACCTGATGTCGCTGCACGACGATCCGGGCCTGGACCTCAACGCGATCGCCCGCTATGGCGCCGGGGTCAACGGCGAGGGCGAATCGCAACTGGTGCAGGCGGTGGTGGCACCGGGTTCGGAGTTCATCGGCCGCTCGGTGCGCGCACTGGATTTCTCGCGGCAGTTCCAGGCGGTCATCGTCGGCCTGTGGCGGCGTTCGGGTGAAATCGGCGAGCGGCTGGCCGACGCGCGCCTGCGCGAAGGCGACCTGCTGGTGCTGTACGGCCAGCCGGCGCACTTCGGTGACCTGGCCGCGCATCACGGCTTCCTGATGCTGGTGCCCTTCGCCGGGGAGGCCAAGCGCCGCCTGCGCGCGCCGCTGGCGCTGGGGATCCTGGCGGTGACGATCCTGGCTGCCGCCACCGAATGGCTGCCGGCGCCGCTGGCCTTCCTGATGGGCGCGGTGGCGATGGTGGCCACGCGCTGCGTCGACGTGAACCAGGCTTACCGCGCGATCGACGTGCGCATCTTCGTCATGATCGCCGGCGTGATCCCGCTGGGGATCGCCATGGAACAGACCGGTACCGCGCGGCTGTTCGCCCGCGGCCTGTTGCATGTCGTCGCGCACTGGCCGGCGCTGGGCGTGCTGCTGGTGATGTTCTCGGCCGCGGCGCTGCTGACGCAGATCCTGTCCGACGCCGCCACCACGGTGCTGCTGGGGCCAATCGCGGTGTCGCTGGCCACGTCGCTGGGATTGCCGCCAACGCCCTTCGTGGTGTGCACGGCGCTGGGCGCGGTCGTGGCCTTCCTGACCCCGATCGGGCACCACGGCAACCTGCTGATCCTGGGGCCGGGGCAATATCGCTTCAGCGACTTCCTGCGCGTGGGGCTGCCATTGACCGTGCTGATCGCACTGGTGAGTGCGTGGATGGCGCAATGGTTGTGGCTGGGCGGGGCGCTGATCCCGCACTTTGGTCGCTGAGCCCGGCGCGGCCCGACGGCGACTCAGCCGGCCGAACGGATCGCCGGCTGCCGCGCGCCCTCGGCAATCACATTGGCGAGCATCGATTCCAGCATCGCCGGGTCGTAGGGCTTCTGCAGCATCGGGCAGCCGTGGAACTCGCCGGGCAGGCCGCGCTCGCCGTAGCCCGACGCAAACAGGAAGGGAACGCCGCGTCGACGCAACTCGTCGGCCACCGGGAAGACTTCCTTGCCGGCGAGGTTGACGTCCAGGATCGCGGCGTCGATGTCTTCGGCCTCGGCCAGCGCCAGTGCCCCGGGAACCCGCGCCGCCTTGAGCACGCGATAGCCGGCTCCCTCGAGCACGTCCTGCAGCATCATCGCCAGGCAGGCCTCGTCCTCGACCAGGAGGACGCACTGGGTCGCCGGATTGGTCATGGCGCTGCCTCGGAAAGTGGGACGTGGATCACGCAGCTTACGCCCGTTTCGGCGTAGTCGAGCGTCGCCTCGCCGTCCAGTTCAAAGGCCAGCCCCTCGGTGATCAGGCGGGTGCCGAAGCCGCGCCGGGCGGGCGGGGTGACCGCCGGCCCGCCGGATTCGGTCCAGGACAGGTGCAGCCACGGCTGCCCGCCTTCGTCGCGGGCATGCCACCGCACGGTGACGTCGCCCTGCGTGCCGGACAGGGCCCCGTACTTGCTGGCGTTGGTGGCCAACTCGTGGATGGCCATGCTCAGGGCCAGCGCCATCTTCGGGTTGAGCAGCAGGTCGCCCCCGGCCAGGCGTGCCCGCGCCTGCTCCGCGGAATCCCGATCGCGCAGGTACGGTGCCAGCTCGCTGGCGATGATGTCGCGCAGCTGGGCACCGGTCCAGGCATCGTGGGCCAGCAGGTTGTGGGTGTTGGACAGGGCCAGCAGGCGGGCGCCAAAGGCTGCGCGGAAGGCGTCCATCGAGGTCGACTGCGTCAGCGTCTGCATCGCGATCGCCTGCACGGTCGCCAAGGTGTTCTTCACCCGGTGGTTGAGCTCGTCCAGCATCAGGGCCACGTGCTGGGAAGCGAGCTTCTGCTGGGTGATGTCTAGGACCGCTGAAATGATGTGCTGGGGAGCGAGGTCACCACCCAGCATCGCGGTGACGCTGTTGCTGGTCCACACGACGCTGCCGTCCGGTCGCACGAAGCGCACGTCGAGCTGGAAGTGGCTTCGCTCGGCCAGCAGCGCGCTGATCAGGTCCAGGTTCTGCTGCACGTCGTCAGGATGCAGGATGTCCCGCACGCGCAGGCGGTAGAGCTCGCGGGCCGTGCGGCCGACGATGTCGCAGAAGCGCGGGTTGACCAGCTCGAAGCGCCCTTCGACATCGGTCTGGGCCAGTCCCATCGACGTCTGCTCCAGGATCGCGGCGAGCCGGAACTCGCTGTCGTGCAGGGCGCGGTCGGCGCGGCGCCGGTCGGTGACGTCGCGGGCAATCGCCGAGCCCACGACCACGTTGCCCGACGCATCCTTCACCGGCGAACACGACAGGTCGATCGCGACCGTCGAGCCATTCTGGCGACGCCACGTCCCCTCGAACTTGCTCACGCCCTCGGGGTCGGCACAGGCCGCCAGCAACCGCTGGAACTGGCCGTCCTGCCCGGCGGGCAACAGCATCGCCAGCGACTGCCCGATCACGGTCCTGGGCTGGTAGCCCAGCACGCGCTCGGCGCCGGCATTCCAGCTGGTGATGGTGCCATCGAGCGAGTAGCCGATGATCGCCTCCTTGGACCACTCCACGATTGCCGCCAGTCGCGCGCGCTCGGCTTCCTGCTCCTCGCGCTCGGTGATGTCGACGAAGGTGAGCACGGTGCCATCGATGACGTTGTCGACGGTGCGGTACGGACGCGCCCGCAACAGGTAGGTCGGCACGCCATCGCCGCCGCGCAACACGCGCTCGACCGGCGATAGCGTGCGCAGCACCTGCTTCACGTCGTCCTGCAGCTGCGAATAGTGCACGCGCGTCGCGATCTCGGTGATCGGCCGGCCGCGATCCCCCTCGCGCAGGTGGAAGACCTGGCCCATGCCCGACGTGAAGCCGGTGACGTGCAGCGCGGTGTCGAGGAACAGCGTCGCGATCTGCGTGCTTTCCATCAGGTTCTGCAGGTCGTTGTTGAGCCGCGCGAGCGTGTCGTTCTTGCCCTGCAGCTCTGCGTTGATC
The DNA here is from genome assembly GCA_038222295.1 of Lysobacterales bacterium. GTDB lineage: Bacteria > Pseudomonadota > Gammaproteobacteria > Xanthomonadales > Xanthomonadaceae > Cognatiluteimonas. The sequence goes on along the minus strand of JBBRHT010000107.1, from coordinate 1,111 downwards.
GTCTGCAGTTCCTCGTTGATCGACTGCATCTCCCCCTTGGAGGCCTCCAGTTCCCCGTTGGCGGACTGCAGCTCCTCGTTGACCGACTGGTATTCCTCGTTGGCCGACATCAATTCTTCGTTGGCGGTCTCCTGCTGCTCGATCGCCGCGTGCAGTTGCTGGCGCGTGTGCTCCAGCTCCTGCTCCAGCACGCTGATGCGTGCACTCTCCGCCCCCGCGCCGCCGGTCGGCGCGTTGGCCGGCGTGCGCTCGATGTCGTCGAAGGCGACCACGTACAGGTCCTTGCCGCCGTCGGCCTCCTGCAGTGGGGCCACGATCAGTCGCAAGGCCTGTCGCTGGCCCTCGACGTCGATGCCCAATCCCTCCTGCACGACCACGCGATGCTGCGAGGACGCCTGCTGCACCGATGTCCGTGCGGCGCTGCGCAGGCCCCTGTGCAACAGGCTGAAGAGATTGAGGCTGGCACTGCCGGTCGAGGGGCCGAGGTAGCGCGCGGTACGGCCGGAGAACCGCACGATGTCGTGGTTGCCGTCGATCACCACGTAGGCGGGCGAATACTTCTCCAGCGCACGCCGCACGCTGCCATCCAGGGCGTCATCGGCCTGGGCGCGGGTGCGCGCGCCCAGCCTTGGACCGGCGGGCATCGGCGGCATCGCTGGCATCGTCGGCACCGGCGGTGCCGTCGCCGGGGCGCCGGCAGGTCCGGGCTGGGTGTGATTGCGTGCCATGGTCCCCACGGATGGTGTCCGTGGCCCGAGTATCGGCCCACATCCATGACTGGGCAAACGCGACAATGCCAGTGCGACGGTCATGCCAGCCACGGCATCAGCGGCTCGCGAAGAGGCCACCTTGCGGCGAAGGTGCAACGGGCGCGGCGAACCGGCTGCCGTCCAGCGCGGGCAAGCGGCCGTAGCCCAGGCGGGCATGCGACTTGTGGAAGCGCTGCGATAGCAGTTGCGCGAACGGCCCTTCGCCGCGCGAACGCAGGCCGAAGCGGCTGTCGTAATCCTTGCCGCCGCGCATCTGCTGGATGAGGCTCATCACGTGCGCGGCACGGTCCGGGTAATGCAACTGCAGCCATTCGCGCCACACCTGCTTCAACTCGTGCGGC
>JBBRHT010000106.1:0-6802 GCA_038222295.1 Lysobacterales bacterium | reverse complement strand
AGAAAGGCGTTTGCCTGTACCTCGACTTCAACGATGTCTTCCGTCCGGCGCACCTGGATGTCCTGCAGGTCGCGCCGGGCATGGGGTGCCTGGCAGTGCACGGTGCGGACCGCCGAGAAGTCGTGTTCTCCCACCAGCGCCTGGGCGGCGCGCTGCATGGACTGTGCATCCAGTGGGCGTCGCTCCCATGACAGGTACTGGCGCTGCAACGCCGGCCGCACCGGCCGGTTGAGGATGCGGTAGCGATAGCGCCGCGCACGCGCCGAGAAACGCGCGTGGAACCCGTCGTCAACCACGACGCACCACAGGATGCAGACCGACGCCGGCAACCGCGTGGTCGTTCCCAGCACCCACGACCGCGGTTCGCGCGGGGCATCGCTGTCGAAATGGACCACCTGGCAGGCCGCATGGACGCCGGCATCAGTGCGTCCCGCGCAGACGACGCTGACCCGATGCCCTGCCACGAACGACAGCGCATCCTCGACCGCGGCCTGCACCGTGGCTTCGCCACGACGAGGACCGCCAGGCGCTTCCAGCCGTTGCCAGCCCGAGAATCCGCTGCCGTCGTATTCGACGCCCAGCGCGTATCGCACCGGCTCAGATCCCTCGACCGGGGAAAATCACAGGTCGCGCAACAGGCGCGCGGCGGTATCGCGAGCGACCGGATCGCGGCCGTCCAGGACTTCGCGCAGCAGCGCGCGTGCCGCGTCGTCGTCGCCGCGATCCAGGCATGACTGGGCCATTTCCAGCTGCCGGTCGACGGTCGACGTCGCCGCGGCCTCCGCTCCCGGTGCCGTCGCGGCGTCGCCATGCCACGGAGGTGCGACTGGATCGGCCACCACGGCCCGGCCTTGGCGCAGCGGCTGCACCGGCCGTGGGACGACGAACTGGTCGGACAGGAAGCCGGGTTCGGAATCCCGCAGGGCCGGCGGCGCATGCGGCACGGGAATGCTGGCCGCCAGGGCTTCGGTATCGAAATGCCGCTTTGGCAACGCGCTGGCGCGCTGGCGTTGGCGGGTCATCAACCAGCCCAGCAGGGCCGCGACGACCAATGCCAGACCCGACCACAGCCAGATCCCGCCAGCCTGCGGCGGCGTGGCTGGCCGCTGGGTTGGAGGCGCCGCTTGCGATGCGACGGCAGTCGGCGTCGACGCGGCATGGTTGGATTTCGCCAAGGTCTGCTGCGCCGACGCCAGCGCGCTGTCCTTCATGGTCAGCAACTGCTGTTGTTGCTGCTGCAGCTTCTCGAGCTCGGCGACGCGCGTCTTCAGTTCGTTGACCTCGGCGTCCCGCGCGGCCAGGGTTTCCTTCGTTTCCTGCAATTGCTGTCGCAACATCTCACCCTCGCCACCGGCTTGGAGTCCGGATTGTGTACCCGCCCGCTGATGGCCTACCGCCGACGGCGGGGCAATTTCCAGGCGTGCGCCGACGGTGCGCGCCGGCGTGGCAGCCGACATCCGCGCGGCCGGGCCACGCGATGCCACGGTACCGACTGCACCAGCGACGGGTTCGGACTGCGGGCGCGCCGCGCGCCATTGCGCGATCTGCGCATGCAACAAGCGTGCCGCCTCGGTGCTGCCAACGGCCGCCACGTCCTCGGCCGCGGGGAGCTTGAGGACAGCGCCTCGCTTGATGAGGTTGACGTTTCCGCCGATGAAAGCGTCTGGATTGGCCCGCAACAACGCCAGCATGGCCTGGGCCGTGCTGTAGCCGCGCAGGCTGTCCAGGCTTGCAGTGATCTGGCCCAGCGTCTGGCCAGCCCGCACAGGCCCGTATTGCCCCGGAACACCGCCCTGGGTTGTTTCATCTGCGGGCGACGTCGCCGGTTGCGCCTGCGTGACAGCACGCGGGGGCGGCGGCTCGGACGGGCGCGGTGCGGGCGTCGGCGCGACGGCTGCCGGTGGCGCGGCCTGCGGTGGAGCTTGCGTCGCAACCGCTGGCGCAGGTGGCCGGATGACGAGATTCGGCTGCGCCACCGACGGCGTCTGGATTGGTGGCGGTACAGCGGCGGAAATCGACTCGGGCGTATCGACCAGCGCGGAATACTCGCGTACCAACCGGCCCTGGCTCCAGTCCACCTGGAGCAGGAAGGTCAGCGCCGCGGCTTGCACCGGCTCGGGACTGGTGACGCGGATGACCGGTCGCCCCGCCGCGTCCAGTGCCGGTTCGAACCGGAGGGAGGACACCTCGCCCTGCGGCGCATCCAGGCCGACGCGGGTGAAGGTTTCGGGCGGCGCGAGCTGGACCTGCAGGCCCTGCAGTTCGGTCGGGTCACTGGAAATGATGGGGATTTCCGCGACCAGCGGCTGCCCCGGCTTCGACTTGACCTGCAGCTGGCCGAGTCCCAGCGCCGCGGCAGGCCCGGCGGCAAGGGCCAGCGCGATGGCAAGCGCCGTTGACAGTGCGATTGGCAACCTGCTGCTCACACCCACCCCCATGACCCCGATTGCGTCGACTCTAGCCGTCCGCGCCCGCCGACCGCAATGTTCAAGGGTTCAGGATCAGCCATTCGGCGATCTGCACGGCGTTCAGTGCAGCGCCCTTTCGAATGTTGTCCGACACGATCCACAGGTTCAATCCACGCGGATGCGAGATGTCGTCGCGGATGCGGCCGACGTACACCGCATCGGTCCCCGACGCGTGCGTGACCGGCGTCGGATATCCACCCGGCACGTGCTCGTCGACAACCTCCACGCCGGGCGCAGCCTCCAGCAGCTTGCGCGCGTCGGCTGCCGGCAGCTTGTCCCGCGTCTCGATGTTGACTGCCTCCGAATGGCCGTAGAAGACCGGCACCCGGACCACAGTCGCATTGATCGCGATGGTCTCGTCGCCAAGGATCTTCCGGGTTTCCCAGACGAGTTTCATCTCCTCGGTGGTGTAGCCGTTGTCGGTGAAGTCGCCGCCGTGGGGAATGACGTTGAACGCGATCTGCACCGGATACACCTCTGGCGTCACCGGCTGGAAGTTCAGCAGCCCGGCCGTCTGCCGACCGAGTTCCTCGAGCGCCAGTCGACCGGTGCCGGACACCGACTGGTAGGTCGCGATGTTCAATCGCTCGATGCCGGCCTTGCGATGGATCGGCGCCAGCGCAACGACCATCTGCATGGTGGAGCAATTCGGGTTGGCGATGATGCCGCGCGGACGATCCCGGGCTGCCTCGGGATTGACCTCGACCACGACCAGCGGGACATCCGCGTCGTAGCGGAACGCCGAGGAATTGTCGATCACCACCGCGCCGGCGGCGGCGAACCTGGGCGCGTATTCCTTCGACACCGATCCCCCTGCGGAAAACAGCGCGATGTCGACGCCCGCCGGATCGAACGTCGCCAGGTCCTGCACCACGAGCTGGCGATTGCCAAACGACACCTTGCCCCCGGCCGACCGGGAACTCGCCAGCGCCACGACCTCGCTGGCCGGGAACCTGCGTTCGGCCAGGATCGACAGCATCACTTCACCCACCGTGCCGGTGGCCCCGACGACGGCGACCTTGTACGTCCTGCTCATTGTTGTGCTGTGCTTCCGGTTGATGTCGATGATTGTGGCGGTACGCATCTGGAAATACCGCGCGCCGCGTTGTTCAGGCAGGTCCCGCGCTTGCGGGAATTCGCGGCGAAACCTCGCCGACATCGCCGCACTGGGCGCGATGGCGCAACGCCTGGTCCATCAGCACCAGCGCCATCATGGCCTCGCAGATCGGCGTCGCGCGAATACCGACGCAGGGATCATGCCGCCCGGTGGTGACGATCTCCACCGGCTCGCCGCGGACGTCGACGCCACGCGCCGGCAGGCGCAGGCTCGATGTCGGTTTGAAGGCCGTCGACACGATGATGGCCTGCCCGCTGCTGATCCCGCCCAGGATGCCGCCGGCATGGTTGGACAGGAATCCCGCTGGCGTCGCCTCGTCGCGATGCTCGCTGCCGTGCTGCGAAACCGACGCGAAACCGTCGCCGATCTCCACGCCCTTGACGGCATTGATCGACATCATCGCCGCGGCGAGTTCGGCATCGAGCTTGCCGTACACCGGCTCGCCCCAGCCCGGCGGCACGCCTGTCGCAACCGTCGTCACGCGGGCGCCGACCGAGTCACCCGACTTGCGCAGCGCATCGACGTAGTTTTCGAGTTCCGGGACCTGGCCGGCATCGGGCCAGAAGAACGGATTGGTTTCGACCGCCGCCCACTCGCAGGCATTCGGCACCAGGTTGCCGATCTGCGCCAGGTATCCACGCACCCTTACGCCGTGACGTTCCTCCAGCCATTGCCTGGCGATCACCGCGGCGGCCACGCGCACCGTCGTTTCGCGGGCACTGCTGCGCCCGCCGCCGCGCGGGTCGCGGATGCCGTACTTGTGCCAGTACGTGTAATCGGCGTGGCCCGGCCGGAACTGCTCGGCGATCCGCTCGTAATCCTTGCTGCGCGCATCCTCGTTGCGGATGAGCAGCGTGATCGGCGTACCGGTGCTGGTTTCCTCGTGCACGCCCGACAGGATCTCGACCAGGTCGGCTTCATGCCTGGCCGATGTGTGCCGCGTTTTTCCCGTCGCGCGCCGGGCGAGGTCGGCCGCGAACATCGCCGGCACGATGCGGATCCCAGGCGGACAGCCATCGATCACGCAACCGATCGCCGGGCCGTGCGATTCGCCGAAGGTGGTGACCCGGAACAGCTGTCCGAACGTGTTCACGGGCGCTTGTCGGCGAGCTTCTTGATGCGTGCGTTGTGGGTCACCAGGTCGTGCCGCTCGGCGACGAAGATGCCCATCTGGCCGACCTTGAACTCCACCCAGGCCAGCGGCAATTCCGGCAGCAACCGGCTCAGCGCCTGCTCGGCCTCGCCGACTTCGCAGACCAGCAGGCCATGGTCGGTCAGGTGCAGCGGGGCGTCGCGCAGGATCTTCAGTGCCAGGTCCAGGCCGTCATCGCCGGCGCGCAGCCCGAGCTCGGGCTCGTGGGCGTATTCGCGCGGCAACGCGTCGGTCTCTGCGTTGGTGACGTAGGGCGGATTGGTGACGATGAGGTCGTAGTGCTCGCCCACCAGGCTGGAGAACAGGTCGGATCTGAGCAGCCGCACGTTGTCGGCATGCAGGCGGAGCCTGTTCTCCTCGGCAAGCGCCAGGGCGGCATCGCTCAGGTCGACGCCGTCGACATGCCACTCGGGGTTGTAGTGCGCCGTCGCGATCGCGATGCATCCCGATCCCGTGCACAGGTCCAGCGCGCGCCGCACTTCGCGACCGCCCAGCCAGGGCTCGAAGCCGTTCTCGATCAGTTCGGCGATCGGCGACCGCGGCACCAGCGCGCGCGGATCGCTCTTGAAGCTCAACCCCGCGAACCAGGCCTCCCCCGTCAGGTAAGCGGCCGGGATGCGCTCCTCGATGCGGCGCAGGAACAGTCCCAGCACGTCTTCCTTCTCGGCCAGCGTCACCCGGGCCTGGCCATAAGCCGGGCCGATATCGTGCGGAAGATGCAGCGCATGCAGCGTCAGCTGCGTCGCCTCGTCGATCGCATTGTCGAAACTGTGGCCGAAGGTCAGGCCGGCCGCGTTGAAGCGACTCGCGCCGTAGCGGATCAGGTCGATGATCGTCTGCAGTTCGTCGGTCATGAGGCGAACACGCCCGGGCGATCGGAAGGCAGGCGATTATAGCGGGACGGCCCCGGTATCATGGCCGCGGACCTTTTTTCGCGGACTGCCATGTTCAACCGAACCACCGCGGTCATCCTCGTTGCCGCGCTCGCCGTCGCCTGTGCGCTGTGGGGTGCGCAGCACTGGATGCAACGGGCCGACCACGCGCAGCCACAGCTGCGGGCAGTCAGGCTGTTCGAGCATCCCCGTGAGCTGCCAGCATTTTCCCTCCAGCAATCCGACCGGACGCCGCTCGTGCCGGGCGAGCTGAAAGGCCACTGGACGCTGGTCTTCCTGGGATTCACCCATTGCCCCGACGTGTGCCCGACAACCTTGGCGCAACTGGCGCGGGCGCAACGGCAGTGGGCATCACTGCCCGACTCGACCCGGCCGCGGGTGCTGTTCGTGTCGGTCGATCCGGAACGCGACTCGCCCGATGCCATCGGCGAATACGCGCACGCCTTCCATCGCGACACGCTGGCGGCGACGGCTGACATCCCGGCGCTCGAAGCATTCGCACGTTCGCTGTCGATGGTCTTCATGAAGGCTCCCGCCGCGGACGGCGCCCCCGCAGACCAGTACAGCGTCGATCATTCCGCCGCTCTGGCCGTGCTGGATGCCCAAGGCCGGATGGCCGGCGTGATCCAGCCTCCATTGGATCCCGCGGCGATCGCCTCGGACCTGATCGTGCTGACCGGGGCATCCGCGAAGTGAGCCTGCTCACCCGCCTGACCTACGTGCTGCCGCACCGGGCGCTGTCGTCGCTCACCCGCCGCCTGGCCTACTCGGGCCATCCGCGCGTGCGCCGATGGTTGATCGACACGGTCACGCGCCGGTTCGGCGTCGACCTGTCTGAAGCCGAAGTGTCCGATCCCGAGGCATACGAATCCTTCAATGCGTTTTTCACGCGGTCACTCAGGGCGGGGGCGCGCGTCCCGGATCCGGACCCGCGAGCTCTGCTGATGCCGGCTGATGGCCGCATCAGCCAATGCGGCCAGATCGACGACGGGCGCATTTTCCAGGCGAAGGGTTTCACATTCACGGCCGCTGAACTGCTCGCCGATGCGGCCGCGGCCGAACCGTTCGATGACGGCCTGTTCGCCACGGTCTATCTGTCGCCCAAGGACTACCACCGCGTCCACATGCCGTGGACCGGCACCCTGCGCGAAACCGTCCACGTTCCCGGACG
>JBBRHT010000105.1:0-6855 GCA_038222295.1 Lysobacterales bacterium | reverse complement strand
CCGAGCGTGTCGTGCGCGAGGAGTGGAGCCTGCCGGTCCTGCGCATGACGGTGATCGACCTGCGGCAGGAGCTCATCGCGTTTTACGAACGCCGCGGATATCGCCGCACCGGTGAGGTCAGGCCGTTCCCGTACGGCAACGAGCGGGTTGGACAGCCTCGTCGCGGCGACCTGCAGTTCGAGATCCTGGAGAAGCGCTGGTGAACGACTGGGTACGCGTATGCGCCACCGCCGAGATGTTGCCGGGCGAATCCCGGGTGGTGTGGGACGGTGAAACACCAATCGTCGTCTTCAATTACGACGGCGACTTCTATGCGTTGGAGGACCGGTGCAGCCACGAGGACTTTGAACTGTCCGCCGGGCCGTTCGATGCCGAGGAGGCCACCATCGAATGCCTGCTGCACGGATCGCGCTTCGACGTGCGCGACGGGCGTGCACTCAACCCGCCGGCTTATGCGCCGGTGGTGAAATTTCCCACCCGCGTCGAACAGGGTGCTGTGTGGACGCGCGATGACCGCGACTGATGCCGTCGACTAGCCGCCGTTTGGCTGCAACTGGATCACCAGCGCCTCGCCGCCACCATCCAGCACGAAACGCTGGCGAGCATCGCCTCCCACCAGCAACGCGGTATCGCCGGTGGCGATGTCGCCCAGTGCGGAGTCGTCGGCGAAACGTCCCTGGCCGGCCATCAGGTACACGGCCCAGACATGGCCTGGGTCGACGAATATCACCATCGGACCCACCAGCGGCCGATGCCATAACCGGGCATCCATCCGGTCGCGACGCCACATCAGGTTGAAGTCCTGGGTGGGACCTTCGACCAGCTTGCCGGTGATGCCACGCTCACCGGGGAACCGCGCACGGCCATGGGGTGGTTGCAGAAGCTGCTCGACGCCGTCATCGAATTGCAGCGAGAGCCCATTGCCGGCCAGCAGCACCAGTTCGCGGTCGACGTTCTCGAATCGCGAAAAGGGTGCGTCCTCGTCGATCTCGGCGATCGACAAGCGCCAGTTCCAGTCACCCTGCACCGGCGATCGCGTGATTTCCCGGGTCCAGCCCAAGCCGTTCTTCCAGCGTTCGCGCTGGTAGGTGTTGGCCCGGATCACCCGGCTGGGGCCGCTGGCATCGTTCATTCCGGCATTCTAGGGGCGACCCGAACGCCTTCGTGCATGCCACTGTCGATGCATGCCAATGTGCCGGCCTGCGGCGGCACATGCAGGCGGCTGGAGAGGAAGGTGCCGCTCGCCTGCGCCTCATGCGCGGGCGAGCGGCAAACGTCCATGTCATCAGCGTCCCGCCAGTCTTGTCGGGCATCCGCCCCTGGCCGCTGGCCGCACATCCGTGCGCCGCCAGCGTGGTACACGATCAGCGCCGGGTGACAGGCGCCATTGGCTGTCGCGCTGGCGTCGCGCCGCCCAGCACGATGCGGTCACGATTCTTCTCGACCGTCTTCAGGCCGATGCCCTTGACCAGCGCCAGTTGCTCCGCGCTCTTGAAGCTGCCGTGCTCCTTGCGGTAGGCCACGATGGCTTCGGCCTTGGACGGGCCCACGTTGAGCAGCACCCGGTCGATGGTTACGGCATCGGCGGTGTTCAGGTTGACTTTGTCCGGGCCGTGCAGGCCGGCCCTGTCGGCGGCGTGGGCGGTGCACAACGCGCCAGTCGCCAACAGCAGCGACAGGACAATGGATTGGGTGAAGTGGGTTTTCATGGCAGTTCCTTGAAGTAATTGGGAGTCCGTTCCTGCCGGCTGGACGCTTGTCTGCCGGTGGAGACAGTGTCCCGATTGCCTGTCGCCCACCCTATCGTCGGACCCGCCGCCGCGAAGCCAGCGAATGCCCCACGGGACTGTCGGAAAAGTCCTACACACCGCGCGACGGTTAGAATCCAGCCTTCGACTCTGGACCAACCCCCATGGACGCCAGCCCTACCCGGACCTCCTCCCGATCACGCCCCGAAGCCAGCCCCGCAACAATGGATGCGGCAGCGCTGCAGCGGTACGTCGACAGCAAGTGGGACGAAGACATCGTTCCCCAGCTGGTCGACTACATCCGCATCCCCAACAAATCCCCGATGTTCGACGCGGACTGGGCGGCCCATGGGCACATGGACAGGGCTGTGGATCTGATGCGGTCCTGGGCGCAGTCGCAGCCGATTGCCGGCCTGGCCCTGGAAGTCGTGCAGCTGGCTGGGCGGACGCCACTGATCTTCATCGAGATCCCATCGACCGACGGCCAGGCCGGCGAGGACTGCGTCCTGCTCTACGGGCACCTGGACAAGCAACCCGAAATGACCGGCTGGGACGAGGGCCTCGGACCCTGGGAACCCGTGCTCGATGGCGACCGTCTGTACGGCCGCGGCGGTGCGGACGACGGCTACGCGATTTTCGGCTCGCTGGCCGCGATCCAGGCGCTGGAGCAACAGGGCGTTCCGCATGCCCGATGCGTCGTGCTGATCGAGGCCTGCGAAGAATCCGGTAGCTACGACCTTCCCGCGTACGTCGACCACCTTGCGGCACGGATCGGCAAGCCGTCACTGGTGGTCTGCCTGGATTCGGGTTGCGGCAATTACGAACAACTGTGGTGCACGACCTCATTGCGCGGCCTTGCCGGCGGCAACCTCACGGTGCGGGTCCTGGAGGAAGGCGTGCATTCGGGCGACGCTTCCGGCGTCGTTCCATCCAGCTTCCGGCTGGCCCGGCAATTGCTCTCGCGGATCGAAGACGAAGCCACCGGCCGCATCCTGATCGACGCGCTCCACGCCGACGTACCGGCCGATCGCCTGCTGCAGGCCGGTACGGTCGCCCAGGTGCTGGGCAGCGAGGTCTACGACAAGTTCCCGCTCACGCCGGGCGTCAGGCCCATGGCGGACGACCTCACCGAGCTGGTGCTCAACCGCACATGGCGACCTGCGCTGTCGGTGACCGGCGCGGACGGCATCCCACCGCTGGCGTCCGCCGGAAACGTGTTGCGGCCGTACACGGCGCTGAAGCTCTCCCTGCGCCTGCCACCCACGGTGGATGGCAAGCCGGCAGGCGACTTGCTGAAGGACGTGCTCGAACGCGACCCGCCCAATGGCGCCCAGGTCACGCTCGAACTGGAAAAAGCCAGCAGCGGCTGGAATGCCCCGATGACGGCACCCTGGCTCGAGCGCGCGATCGATACCGCCAGCCACGAGTTCTTCGGCCGGCCAGCGATGTACATGGGAGAAGGCGGCACCATCCCGTTCATGGGCATGCTCGGCGAGAAATTCCCAGGCGCGCAATTCATGATCACCGGCGTGCTCGGCCCACATTCCAACGCACACGGGCCGAATGAATTCCTGCACATCCCGATGGGCAAGCGGGTGACGGCGTCGGTGGCCCGCGTCCTGGCCGAACACCACGCTGCCAGCCTGCGCGGGGAGACAGCCGGAGTGGCCGCTGTAGCCGGCGGCGGCCAGCACGGCGACCACGGTTGTTGCTGAATCGCGGGTACGCGCCACGGTGCCGGCGCACTGTCCATCGGATAAGCTCGGCCGTCGACAACGGGAGCGCACCACATGCATTGGGATCTTTTCGGCAGCAGGAACTGGATCTACATCATCCTGATCGGTTTCGTCGTCGGCTTGCTGGCGCGCGCGCTCAAGCCCGGCCGCGACAGCATGGGCATCATCCTCACCACCCTGCTCGGCATCGCAGGCGCGCTGCTGGCCGGATGGGCCGGGCAGATGATGGGCTGGTATCGGCCGGGGCAACCGGCGGGATTCCTGGGCGCACTGCTGGGCGCCATCGTGATCCTGATCATGGTCAGTCTGTTCCGTCGCCCACGCAGGTTCTGACGGGCCCAACCGGAAGGTAGACAGAAGCCCCGCCGTCGCGGGGCTTTTTCCAGGGCTTCAGGCGCGCCCGTAGACGTCGTCGTAGCGGACGATGTCGTCCTCGCCCAGGTAGTCGCCGGACTGCACCTCGATCAACTCCAGCATCTGCGAGCCGGGGTTTTCCAGGCGATGTCGCGCGCCGAGCGGGATGTAGGTGGACTGGTCCGCCTGCAGGTCGAACACCTCGTCGTTACGCGTCACCCGCGCGGTTCCGCTGACGACGATCCAGTGCTCCGCTCGCTGCGTGTGCGACTGCAGCGACAGACGCGCGCCTGGCTTGACCTTGATCCGCTTGACCTGGAAACGCGCACCCACGTCCACGGAATCGTAGCTGCCCCACGGCCGGTGCACCTCGCGGTGCAGCGCGGCCTGGCTGCGGCCGCTATCCTTGAGTTGCGCCACCACGTCCTTGACCTGCTGCACCCGATCCTTGCGTGCGACGAGGACGGCATCGTCGGTTTCGACCACGACCAGATCGTCGACGCCGACCAGTGCCACTAGCCGGCGCGCATGCACGTAGCTGTTGCGGCTGTCCACGGCGATGACATCGCCAAATGCAGCGTTGCCATCGGCATCGCGGATCGCGACATCCCACAACGCCGACCACGAGCCCAGGTCGCTCCAGCCGATGTCGACCGGCAGCACCATGGCCGCATCGGTCCGCTCCATGACCGCGTAGTCGATGGAATCGGCCGGGCAGGCAGCGAACGCGTCGCGGTCCAGGCGGATGAAATCGCCATCGATGACCGCCTGGTCGAAAGCCTTGCGGGTTGCCGCTGCAACGTCGGGGCGGAAGCGCTCGAGTTGCTCGAGGTAACGAGAGGCGCGGAACAGGAACATGCCGCTGTTCCAGTAATAGCCGCCTGCTTCGAGATACGTCCTGGCGGTCGCCTCGTCAGGCTTTTCGACGAAGCGGGCGACTGCCCGGATCCGGTCGTCGCCCGCTGCAGCCTGGATGTAGCCGAAACCGGTTTCCGGCGCCGTGGGCAGGATGCCGAAGGTCACCAATGCGCCTTGCTGCGCGGCGGGAATCGCCGCCGCGACGGCGTCGCGGAATGCATCGGCATCGCGGATCACGTGGTCCGACGGCAACACCAGCAGCAACGGGTCGTTTCCTCCCCCCATTGCCTGCATGGCGGCGGCGGCAATCGCCGGCGCGGTATTGCGGGCGACTGGTTCCAGCACGATCGCGGGCGTGGGTGCGCCGATTTGACGCAATTGCTCGGCAACGAGGAACCGGTGCTCCTCGTTGGCCACGACGATCGGCGCTGCGGTCGCGATGGGGACCACGCGTTGCCAGGTCGCCTGCAACATCGTGTCGTCGCCCCCCAGCGGCAGGAACTGCTTGGGGTACAGCTCGCGCGACAACGGCCACAATCGTGTCCCCGAACCACCCGACAACAGTACCGGCTGCACGATTTCCATGATTGCCTCGCAAGATTCCGGCACGCAGTTTAACCTGCCCCACAGCCTGCCCTCCTACCGGTACACCTGATGATCCCACCCGATGACGATGCGATCGCGCGCGAACGTGACCGCCTGGCCTGGACGCGCGATGTGATGGGCGATGCCGACGTCGGACTGGTGCGCGCGTCGGTCGATGCCGGATTTCGCAGCTACTGGCGCACGACCGGATGCACGCCATCGCGCGTCGTCATGGATTCACCGCCCGGACTGGAGGACGTGCGGCCATGGCTGCGGATGCACGCCCTGCTTGCAGCCGGCGGCGTCCGGGTACCCACGATCCTGTCGCGGGATGCCGACGGCGGATTCCTGTTGCTGGAGGATCTTGGCGCACGGACCCTGCTGCAGGTCATCGCTGCCGACAACGCCGACGCGTGGTTCGATGCCGCCATCTCGCAACTGTTGAAGATCCAGACCATCGCGCCGGTTGACCTGCCGGCGTATGACGAAGCACTGCTGTCACGCGAATTGCATCTGTTCGACGAATGGTTCCTGAAGCAGCACCTGGGCCTCATGCTCGAACCACCTGAGCTGCAGGTCCTCGACGACGCGTATCGCCTGTTGATCGATTCCGCGCTGGCGCAGTCGCGAGTGCTGGTGCATCGCGACTTCATGCCACGCAACCTGATGCCGGTCGCCGACGGGCTGGCCGTGCTCGACTTCCAGGATGCCGTCGCCGGTCCGATCGCGTATGACGTGATCAGCCTGTTCAAGGATGCGTTTGCGAGCTGGCCCGAGGCGCGCGTAGAGGGCTGGATCGCGCGCTACCACCAGCGCGCGGTGGACGCCGGCCTTCCGGTGCCGCCGCTCGCGACATTTCGCCGCGACGCCGACTGGATCGGCATGCAGCGCCACCTCAAGGTCATCGGCATCTTCGCCCGCCTGCAGCACCGTGATGGCAAGCCGAAGTACCTCGCCGACGTGCCACGGTTCTTTTCCTACCTCGACGCGGTCCTTCCGCGCTATCCAGAGCTGGCATCGCTCGGGGAGTTCATCGAACGCAGGGTCAAACCGCTGCAAGCCCATAAGGCCGGCGTCAACGCATGAAAGCGATCGTCCTTGCGGCGGGCCTGGGCGAACGCATGCGTCCCTTGACCGACAGCACGCCCAAGCCGCTGCTGCAGGTTGCGGGAAAGCCGTTGATCACGTGGCACCTGGAGAAGCTCGCAGCCGCGGGTGTGCGCGATGTCATCATCAACACATCGTGGCTGGCCGAAGAGTTCCCACGCGCGCTGGGCGACGGGAGCCGATGGGGCCTGCGGCTGCATTACGCGTACGAGGGCCCGGTGCCGCTGGAAACCGGCGGCGCACTGTGGAATGCGTTGACCTTGCTGCGCGACGACGCCTTCATCGCCGTCAATGGGGACATCTGGACCGACTACGACTTCGCGCGATTACCCACCCACATCGACGGCGATGCGCACCTGGTGCTCGTGGACAACCCGTCCCAGCATCCGGCTGGCGACTTTGCATTGCTTGGCGACCGTGTCGCCTCCGACGACAGCCCACGGCTGACGTTCTCCGGCATCGGCGTT
>JBBRHT010000104.1:0-6880 GCA_038222295.1 Lysobacterales bacterium | reverse complement strand
CGCCGGCGAGCGTCGCCGGGGCGGTCGGGGTGGTTGCGGCGGCTGGGGCGGCGACAGACGCGGCCGCTGCGGGTTCCTGGGCAAGCACGTTGCCAGCGAAGAGGATCAACGGGGCGAGCAACAACGGTCGGATCATCGGTTTGTCCGCGGTCGGAAGGCGAGGAAATGCAGGATGGACATCGTCATTGCGCCAGCACGATGCACAAGCGCGCAAGTATAACGACCTCGTCCGTGCAACCCAATCCGGATGCTTGGCCGGTCGCCGCAGCTGTCGCTGCCGAAGCGCACCATGACCAATGGCGCATTCGTGGTTCGCGCCTTGGGTGATATACATATCTACAACACCAGACAACAGGCTCCAGACATGCGCGTTTTCCGCCCGATTCCACGTGCCACGCGGTCGCGTGCCCCAGCCGGTCTGCTGGTCGCATTGCTGCTGGTCGGAACGCTCTCGCTGGTCGCCTGCAAGCACGGAAGCGAGGGTGATGCCAACGCCAAGGACGCGGCCAGCAAGGGCCCCGAGGCGGTCCCGGTCGAAGTCGCCCTGGCCACCCGACGGCCGATCGCCGCCAGCTACAGCGGGACAGCCCCACTGGATGCGCGTGGCGAATCGCAGGTCGTCGCCAAGACCTCCGGCGTCGCCCTGAGCGTGCTCGCGCAGGAAGGCCAGCAGGTGCGTGCCGGCCAGGTGCTGGTCCGGCTGGACTCGGCGCGTGCTGCCTTGCAGGCCGCGCAGTCGTCGGCGCAGATGCGCAAGCTTGAGAGCAATTACGCGCGTGCGCGCCAACTGGCCGACCAGCGCCTGATCAGCGCCAACGACATCGACCAGATCAAGTACGACCTTGAGAACGCGCGTGCCGCCAATCGGCTGGCCAACCTGGAGTTGTCCTACGCCAACGTGACCGCGCCCATCTCCGGCGTGATCGCGCAACGTTCGATCAAGCCAGGCAACTTCGTGCAGATCAATACGCCGATCTTCCGCATCGTCGACACGTCCCGGCTCGAGGCGACATTGAATGTCCCCGAGCGCGAACTCGAGGTGCTCAAGGCAGGCTTGCCGGTCAAGCTCGAAGTCGACTCACTGCCTGGCAAGACCTTCACCGGCAGCGTCGATCGCGTCGCACCGGTGGTCGATTCGGGCAGCGGCACGTTTCGCGTGATCTGCGCGTTCGCTGGCGGTGGACTGCTGCAACCGGGCATGTTCGGCCGCATGCAGATCGACTACGACAAGCGCGCGGACGCACTGGTGGTGCCGCGGGCGGCGTTGCTCGACGACGAATCCGATCCGGCGGTCTTTGCCGTCGTCGCCGGCAAGGCGAAGCGGGTGTCGCTGAAGCTTGGCTACAGCGACGGCGCGTGGGCGGAAGTGCGCAGCGGCCTGAAGCTCGGCGACCAGGTCGTTGTCGCGGGCAAGACCGCACTGCGCGACGGCACCCTGGTCCAGGTCCTCGATGCCAACGGGGCCGAGGGTCAGGTCGCCGCGGCCAAGACCCCGTCCCCGACCAAACAATAAGCAGGACTCGACGTGACTTCTCCCTCCAGCGGGTCCTCCTTCAGCGTCGTCGAATTCGCCACCCGCCGCCGGGTCACCGTGGCGATGATGACGATCACCCTCGTCCTTTTCGGCCTCATCGCGCTGCGCAGCCTGAAGGTCAACCTGCTACCCGACATGAGCTATCCCACGCTGACCGTGCGCACCGAATACACCGGTGCCGCGCCGACGGAGATCGAGACGCTCATCACCCAGCCCGTCGAGGAAGCGGTCGGCGTGGTGAAGGGCCTGCGCAAGCTGAAGTCGGTGTCGCGCACCGGGCAGAGCGACGTCGTGCTGGAGTTCGCGTGGGGCACCGACATGGACCAGGCAAGCCTGGACGTGCGCGACAAGATGGAAGTCGTGCAGCTGCCACTGGAGGCCAAGGCGCCCGTGCTGCTGCGCTTCAATCCGTCCACGCAACCGATCATGCGGCTTGCCTTGACGGCAAAAAAACAAGGGGATTCGCTGCGTGCGCTCACCGAATTGCGCCGCTACGCCGATGACGACCTGAAGAAAAAGCTCGAGCCCGTCGATGGCGTCGCCGCGGTGAAGGTCGGCGGTGGTCTGGAAGACGAGATCCAGGTCGACATCGACCAGCAGAAACTCGCGCAGCTGAACCTGCCCATTGCGACCGTCATCGACCGGCTCAAGCAGGAGAACGTCAACGTGTCCGGCGGCAGGCTGGAGGAGGGCACGCAACGCTACTTGGTACGCACGGTGAACCAGTTCGCCAACGTGGCCGACATCGGCAACATGCTGGTGACAACCCAGGCGGCCGGTGGCGGCGCCGCGCAGAGCGCGGCCGAGCAGATGGCGCGTGTCGCGGCGGCAACCGGCGATGCCAATGCGATGGCGGCCGCGGCGTCCGTACAAAGCGCGTCGACCTCCTCCGGCAGCATTGCCAACGGCATGCCGGTGCGGCTGCGCGACGTCGCGACCATCCGCCAGGGTCACAAGGAGCGCGAAGCCATCATCCGCCTCGGGGGCAAGGAGGCGGTCGAACTCGCCGTCTACAAGGAGGGCGATGCCAACACCGTTGCCACCGCCGATGCGATCCAGAAGCGCCTTGGGGAGATCAAGGACCAGGTCCAACCGGATTTCGAACTGACCACCATCGACGACCAGTCGCAGTTCATCCGCAACGCGATTCGTGACGTGAAGATCGACGCGGTGATCGGCGGCCTGCTCGCCATCCTGATCATCTTCCTGTTCCTGCGCGATGGCTGGAGCACGTTCGTCGTCGGGCTGTCGTTGCCGGTGTCGATCATCGCGACATTCTTCTTCATGGGCCGGTTCGGCCTGAGCCTCAACGTCATGTCGCTGGGCGGATTGGCCCTGGCGACAGGATTGGTGGTGGACGATTCCATCGTCGTGCTCGAATCCATCGCCAAGGCGCGCGAACGCGGCCTGGGCATCCTGGATGCGGCCATCACCGGCACGCGCGAGGTCAGCATGGCCGTGGTCGCCTCGACGCTGACGACGATCGCGGTATTCCTGCCGCTGGTATTCGTGCAGGGCATCGCCGGCCAGCTGTTTCGCGACCAGGCGCTCACCGTTGCATTGGCGATCGGTATTTCGCTCATCGTTGCGATGACCCTGATCCCGATGCTGAGCTCGCTCAAGGGCCGTCCGCCGCTGGCGTTTCCCGAGGAGCCGCCGCATCCGCGCTGGCAACCGACGTCGCGCCTGCACAGGCCACTCGCTGCTGCCGAGCACGGCATCGGTGCCGCAACGCGCGGCGGGTTCTTCGGCATCACCTGGTTGGTGGTTCGCGCCTGGCGCGGACTGGTCGCCGTGGTCGGGCCGGTCATGCGCAAGGCCAGCGACCTGGCGATGGCGCCGTATGGGCGTGCCGAGCGTGGCTACCTGCGATTGCTGCCGGCGGCGCTCAGCCGGCGCGGACTGGTGCTCGGTGCCGCGGCTGCCGCCTTCGTGTTGACGCTGCTGCTCGTGCCGACGCTGGGCGCGGACCTGATCCCGCAGCTGGCACAGGATCGCTTCGACATGACGGTCAAGTTGCCGCCGGGCACGCCGCTGCGCGAAACCGATGCGCTGGTGCACGAACTGCAGGGCGCGCATGCCAAGGATGCGGGAGTCCGCGTGTTGTACGGCGTCAGCGGTACCGGCACGCGGCTGGACGCCAACCCGACCGAAAGCGGCGAGAACATCGGCAAGCTCAGCGTGATCATGAGCGATGGTGGCAACAAGCAGGTCGAAGCGCGCGAAACCGAAAGCCTGCGTCGCAGCATGCAGCTGCATCCCAACGCCCAGGTCGATTTCAGCAGGCCGGAATTGTTCAGCTTCTCCACGCCACTGGAGATCGAGATCACCGGGCAGGATCTCGATGGCATCCAGCGCGCTGGTCGCCAGTTGGCCGCGATGATGCGCAGGAATCCGCATTACGCGGATGTCAAATCGACCGTCGAACAGGGCTTTCCGGAAATCCAGATCCGTTTCGACCAGGAGCGTGCCGCCGCGCTTGGCATGACCACCCGGCAGATCGCGGACGTGGTCGTGAGCAAGGTCCGCGGCGACGTGGCGACGCAGTACAGCTACCGCGACCGAAAGATCGACGTGCTGGTGCGCGCGCGCGAATCCGACCGCGCATCGGTCGACAGCATCCGCCAGCTGATCGTCAATCCCGGCAACAGCCGGCCGGTGACGCTGGATTCGGTCGCCGACGTGGTGTCGACAACCGGCCCCAGTGAGATCCATCGCGCCGACCAGGTGCGTGTTGCCGTGGTGTCGTCGAACCTGCGCGGCATCGACCTTGGCGGCGCCGTGCAGGAAGTGCGCGACATGGTCGCGGCCAATCCGCTCGGAACCGACACCGGCATGCATATCGGCGGCCAGGGCGAGGAGCTGGCCGACTCGGTGAAATCGCTGCTGTTCGCGTTCGGCCTGGCGATCTTCCTGGTCTACCTGGTGATGGCGTCCCAGTTCGAATCGTTGCTGCATCCCTTCGTGATCCTGTTCACCATCCCGCTCGCGCTGGTGGGGGCCGTGCTCGCGCTGTTCCTGACGCGATCGTCGGTGTCGGTGGTGGTCTTCATCGGGCTGATCCTGCTCGTGGGCCTGGTGGTCAAGAACGCCATCATCCTCATCGACAAGGTCAACCAGCTGCGCGAGCAGGGCATGGCCAAGCGCGCAGCGCTGGTCGAGGGCGCGCGATCGCGCCTGCGGCCGATCATCATGACCACGCTGTGCACGTTGTTCGGATTCCTGCCGCTGGCCATTGCCACCGGCGAAGGCGCCGAAGTGCGCTCGCCCATGGCGATTACCGTCATCGGCGGCCTGCTGGTTTCCACGTTGCTGACGCTGGTGGTGATCCCCGTCGTGTACGACCTGCTCGACAGGCGCGCCGACGAGTATTACCGCGAGCGTGGACGTCGCGCCCGCCGCGAGCATGCCGAAGTCGTTGCCGGCATCCATGGCGAGCAGGTGCCCCTGACCGATGCAGGCCAGGCATGAGCTGCGCCGCTGACAACGAGCACAACGCATGAGCATCGCCGAACTCAGCATCAAGCGGCCGGTCACGACGATCATGTTCTTCGTGTCGCTATTCGTGATCGGCCTGATCGCGGCCTTTCGCCTGCCGCTTGAGGCCTTTCCCTCCGTCAGCCCGCCGCTGATCTTCATCCACCTGCCGTATACGGGTTCGACGCCGGAGGAGGTCGAGCGCATGGTCCTGCGGCCGGTGGAGGAAGCACTGTCCACCATGTCGGGCATCAAGCGCACCGAGGGCACGGCGCGTTCGGATGGCGCGGACTTCGTCGTGTTCTTCAGCGACTGGAGCCGCAACGTCGCCATTGCCGCGTCGGATGCGCGGCAGCGCATCGATGCGATCCGCGACCAGTTGCCTGACGAACTCCAGCGCTACGTCGTGCAGAAGTTCGACACCGCCGACCAGCCGGTGCTCAAGGTTCGGCTCGCCAGCGATACGCAGAACCTCACGGGCGCCTACGACCTCATCGACCGCGAGTTCAAGCGACGCCTGGAGCGCCTGCCGGGCGTGGCCAAGGTCGAAGTCTCCGGTGCGACGCCGAACGAAGTCGAGATCGCCATCTCGCCCGACCGGCTGACTGCGCACGGCATCAGCCTCAATGACCTGACCAGCGCGCTGAAGGCGGTGAATTTCTCGGTGTCCGCGGGCGAGGTCGATGACGGCGGCAGGCGGCTTCGCGTTCAGCCCGTTGGCGAGCTGACCGACCTCACGCAGCTCACCGACCTGGTGATCGGCGCCAACGGCGTGCGCCTGGGCGACATCGCCGACGTCCGGCTGAAGCCGTCGCGCATGGACTATGGCCGCCGGCTCGACGGGCGTCCCGCCGTCGGGCTGGATATCTTCAAGGAACGGCAGGCCAACCTGGTCGACGTATCGCGCGACGCGCTCAAGGCAGTCGAGCTGATCCGCAAGGAGCCCGAGCTCCGCGGCATCCAGGTCAAGGTGATCGACAATCTTGGCGACAACGTCACCAGTTCATTGACCAGCCTGGCCGAGGCCGGCGGCATCGGCCTGGTGCTGTCGATCGCGGTGCTGTTCTTCTTCCTGCGCCACTGGCCATCGACGCTGATGGTCACGCTGGCGATTCCGATCTGCTTCGTGATGACACTGGGCTTCATGTACTTCGCCGGTGTCACGCTCAACATCCTGTCGATGATGGGATTGTTGCTGGCGGTCGGCATGCTGGTCGACAACGCGGTCGTGGTGGTCGAAAGCATCTACCAGGAGCGCGAGAAGAACCCCGGGCATCCGCGGCTCGCGTCGATCCTCGGCACCCGCCACGTCGCGATCGCACTGTCGGCCGGAACGCTGTGCCACTGCATCGTCTTCGTCCCCAACCTGTTCGGCGAACGCAATTTCCTCGCGATCTACCTGTCGCAGATCGCGATCACCATTTCGGTGTCGCTGCTGGCGTCCTGGCTGGTTGCCGTGAGCCTGATCCCGATGATTTCGGCACGCCTGAAAACGCCGCCCACGCTGGACAGGAAGGCCGCCGCCACCGGCATCATCCCGCGCCTGCAGGCGCGCTATGCGCGACTGCTGCGCTGGACGCTCGAGCATCGCGGCAAGTCGGTCATGGGCATCATGCTGATCATCGCCATCAGCATCGTGCCGGTGATCCTGACCAAGAAGAACATGTTCGGCGGCGGTGGCGGCGAGCAGGCCTTCATCGACTACCAGTGGAACGGCAGTTACACCAAGGAGCAGATGTCCGGCGAAGTGCTTCGCGTGGAGAACTTCCTCGATGCCAATCGCAGGAAGTACCACGTCAAGCAGATCTACTCGTACTTCAGCGAGCAGGGCGATGCCAATACGGTCGTGACCTTCGACAACAAGGACGC
>JBBRHT010000103.1:0-6939 GCA_038222295.1 Lysobacterales bacterium | reverse complement strand
CGGAACGATGAACGAGGCGACGATGCCCGACAGGTGGGTGATCAGCGCCAGGGTCCGGTCTTCCTGCGAAGCTTCGCCCGACGGCGCCGGCGGCGGTGCCATGGTGTCATTGAGATCGCTCATACATGCTCCCCGTCATGAGTGGTTGGAATCCGGCCTGCGGGCCGGCAGTCGCGCCAGCGATGCGTGCCGCTGCTCAAGGATACGTCAATCGCTGCCGGCAACGGTCATCCGCCCAAGCAGGATCGAGCCGCTGCGGACCTGCGAGCGGGGGTCGACATCGCTGCCCACCGCCTCGATGGCCTGGAACATCGACTTGAGGTTGCCGGCGATGGTGATGCCATCCACCGGGAATACCGGCTTGCCGTCCTCGACCCAGAATCCGGCAGCGCCACGGGAATAGTCGCCCGTCACCGCGTTGACGCCCTGCCCCATCAACTCGGTGACGAGCAGACCGCGCCCCATGCCCTGCAGCATCGAGGCCAGGTCGCCGGCGTTGGCCGTCACTTTCAGGTTGTGCACGCCACCGGCATTGGCCGTCGTCCGCAACCCCAGCTTGCGAGCCGAATAACTGCCGAGCACGTAGCGTTGCAGCACCCCGCCCGACACCAGTGCGGATTCACGCGTGGCCACGCCTTCCGCGTCATAGGCCGCCGAACGGAAGCCGCGCGGCAGGAACGGCAGCTCATCGATCGCAAACCAGTCCGGGAACAACTGCTTGCCGGCGCTGTCGAGCAGGAAACTCGCCTTGCGGTACAACGCGCCACCCGACACCGCACCGAGCAGGTGCCCGACCAGCGAGCGTGCGATCTCGGCCGAATACAACACGGGCATTTCGGCGGTGGCGAGCGAGCGCGGTTGCAGTCGCGACACCGCGCGTTCCGCGGCGCGACGCCCGACCGCCTTCGCCGGCTCGAGGTCCTCGGCGGCCAGCGCGGTGGTGTACCAGCCGTCGCGCTGCATGCCGTCGCCACGTCCGGCGATCAGCGCGCACCCGATCGAATGCTGGGTGCTGTGTTCGCGCCCGACGAATCCGTGCGAGTTGGCATACACGCTCAGTGACGCGCTGGTGCCCACCGACGCCCCGTCGGAATTCTCGACGCGCGCATCGCTGTCGCGACCGGCCGTCTCGCAGGCGAGCGCCAGGTCGATGGCGCGATCGGGCTCGAGCGCCCACGGGTGCCACGCGTCGAAGTCGGGGAACGCTCCCGTCGCCGGCAACTGCGCCATCAGGTCGGCGTCGGCCAGTCCGGCAGCCGAATCGTCCTCGGTAAACCTTGCGATCGCGCATGCCTGCTCGACAGTCGCATCGAGACTCTCCTCGCGCAGGTCGGCGGTGCTGGCGCTGCCCTTGCGCTGGCCGAAGTACACGGTGACGCCGAGGCCGCGATCGCGGGTGGACTCCACGGTTTCGACCGCGCCCATGCGCACGTTGACGTTGAGCCCGTGTTCCTCGCTGCAGCTCACCTCCGCCTGGCTGGCGCCACGCGAGCGGCAGCGGTCCAGCAACTGCTGCGCGATGCCGGCGAGATGGTCCAGGCGCGCGACGCTGTCGTCACCGGCAAGCGCGGCAGGAGTCGGGGTGGCTGCGTTCAATGGCTTATCCTTGCGTGGGTACGTTTTTGGCAGGAATCCTGATGCGCGGACGCGACGACGAGAGCGGCGAATACCTGGGGCCCAGCCGCAGCGAACAGCGCCGCGCCGCGCTGGACGTGCTTGCGCTGGGCCAGCAGCTGGCCGCATTGAGCGCCGCGCAGCTGGCGAAGCTGCCGATCCCCGACGACCTGATGCCGCACATCGTCGACACCCAGCGCATCACCTCGCATGTCGCCCACAAACGGCAATTGGCATTCCTGGCCAAGCAGATGCGGCGGGAAGACGATGCCACGCTCGACGCCATCCGCGACGCACTGGATGCCGGCGGCGAAGCCGGTCGGCGCGAGACGGCGCTGCTGCATCGCGTCGAAGCCTGGCGCGACCGCTTGTTGGCCGATGGCGACGCGGCCCTGTCCGACCTGCTGGTCGAGTTTCCCGAAGCCGATCGCCAGCACCTCCGGCAACTGGCGCGCAACGCGATCGATGAGCGCAACCGCAACAAGCCGCCGCATGCGTCGCGCGAACTCTTCCGTGGGCTGCGCGAGCTGCTCGCGGAGCCAAACGACGATACCGGAGACGACGCGCTTTAGCCCCACTCCAGATTGCAGGAGAGTGGTTGGGTTGTGGACCCGGGTTTTCAGCGCCGGCAGTGCCCTCGTCCGCACTCCGGGCCCCTGTCCCCGCTTGCGGGAGAAGGGAACAGCCGCGGCCATCGACGCCATCATGCCTGCGTGCCGCCGACGGTGATCTGGTCGATCAGCAATGACGGCTGGCCGACGCCGACCGGCACCGATTGCCCATCCTTGCCGCAGACGCCGACGCCCTGGTCCAGGGCGAGGTCGTGGCCGATCATCGAGACGCGCTGCATGGTTTCCGGCCCGTTGCCGATCAGCGTCGCGCCCTTCACCGGCGCGGTGACCTTGCCGTCCTCGATCAGGTAGGCCTCGGTCGCCGAGAACACATACTTGCCGCTGGTGATGTCGACCTGGCCGCCGCCGAAATTCACCGCGTACAGGCCGCGCTTCACCGAACGGATCATCTCTTCGGGGTCGTGCGTGCCGGCGCGCATGTAGGTGTTGGTCATGCGCGGCATCGGCAGGTGCGCGAAGGATTCGCGACGGCCGTTGCCGGTGGGCTGCATGCCCATCAGGCGCGCATTGAGCGAGTCCTGCATGTAGCCGACGAGGACGCCGTCCTCGATCAGCGTCGTGCATTGCGACGGCATGCCTTCGTCATCGATGTTGAGCGAGCCGCGACGTCCCGGCAGCGTCCCGTCGTCGACGATGGTCACGCCCGGTGATGCGACACGCTGGCCCATGCGCCCGGCGTAGGTCGACGTGCCCTTGCGATTGAAGTCGCCCTCGAGTCCATGGCCGACGGCTTCGTGCAGCAGCACGCCGGGCCAGCCGCTGCCGAGCACCACCGGCATCACGCCCGCCGGCGCATCGATCGCCTCCAGATTCACCAGCGCCTGCCGCAGCGCCTCGCGCGCCCATGCCTCGGGTTTTCCGCCGTCGAAAAGCTCCGCATACGCGTAGCGGCCGCCGCCGCCGGCGAATCCGCTTTCGCGACGACCGTCCTGCTCGACGATCACCTGGACGTTCAGTCGCACCAGCGGACGGATGTCCGCGGCGAGGATGCCGTCGCTGCGCGCCACCAGCACCGTGTCGACGCCGCCCGACAGGCCCACCATCACCTGCTGCACGCGCGGGTCGCTCGCGCGCAGCAGCTTGTCGAGCCTGCGCAAGGCCTCGACCTTGGCTTCGTTGCCCAGCCCGTCGATCGGGTCCACGCCCGCATACAGCGCACGTCCACCGCCGGGCATGAGCGCCCGCGGACTGTGCGCGGCACCGTCGCGGGCAATGGCGCGAGCGGATTTCGCCGCGGTCATCAAGGCCTGTGAGTTGATGTCGTCGGAATACGCGAAGCCGGTTTTTTCACCGGAGATCGCGCGGACGCCGACGCCCTGCTCGATCGAATGCGCGCCGTCCTTGACGATGCCGTCCTCGACCGTCCAGCTTTCACGACGGATGTGCTGGAAGTACAGGTCGCCGAAGTCGATGCCCGGTCCCAGCAGGGTTCCGAAGGTGCGGTCCAGTCCGCTGGCGTCGAGCCCTGCAGGCAGCAGCAGGCGGGTTTCGGCGAGGCTGAGGGCTTGCGTCATCAAGAGGCCTTGTGGAATGAATGGGTGGAATCGCGGACGGGAAAAGCTTGGCGCCAGCTTGGGAAATGCGGTCGCAAGTCGGCGTAATCAACCGGACGTGGGCCGCGCCGGGGTGTCGGCGCGCGACTGCTCTCGACTGATGACCTCGACCTTGGGGTCCTTCCATGGGCCCGTGACCCGGTAGGTCTTGGCGGCCAGTCGCCCGAGTGGTTTCTTCAGCATCTGGTTGGCGGCGGCGCCGATGGCCGCCCCGACCGGGCCGCCTGCAATGGCGCCAACGGCCGTCAGCAGGTTGCCGGCCTTGGGCAGCACCAGGATGGTCTGGTCGTACTGCTGCTGGACCAGGTTGGCGGCGCCGCTGATCCGGATCTCCGCTGCCGGGCCGTCGATTACCAGGTTGTCGCTGCGCGCCAGCCCGCCACCCAGGCGGACATCACCGTCGATCTTGCCGAATGCGAACCCCTTTTCGAAGAAGTCACGGAAATCGAGCGTCAGACGGCGTGGAAGTTGCGCGAGGCTGAGCAGGCCCAGCACGCGGCCGGCGCCGGGATCGACCTCGACCAGCTGTCCGTCGCGAATGGCCAGGTGCAACGAACCCGTCAGGGCGGCGAGCCGGAAGTCCGCCGGGCTTCCCGGCCAGCCCACGACCAGGCTGGCGCTGCCGTGGCCAGCAGACAGCTGTCCGCCGTAGCCGAATCCCGCCACCAGCGCGCCGAAATCGTCACTGGCGGCCATCACCTGCAGCTGGGTCCGGCCGGCGACTCCGCGACCGGTCCAGTCGCCGCTGACATCGATGCGCTGGCCCGGGGCGAGCGCCTGCAACTGCTGGATGCGCATGCCGCCTGCAATCGGCTGCGTGCGCAGGGTCGCCGCTCCCAGTGCCGCGTTGCCGACGCGCAGGTCCGCCACGTCAAGCGCCAGCGGCGGCACCTTCGCCGGGTCGATGGTCGTGGGATCGACTGCCGGGCGGTCGACGGCCCGGCTGGCGGCCATGTCCGCCGCTGCTGGCGCGTTGCGCCAGTGCACGCGCTGCAAGCGGCCGCTGATCGCAGCGCCGTCGGCATCGGGAATGCGCACGCTGCCGGCGAGCGCATCGCCCTGCACCTGGACCAGGGTGGCACCTGCCGCCGGCGTGACCTGCATGCGCGTGTTCGCGAACTCCGCACCCAGCAGGCGCAGGCGTCCCGCATTCAGGTCGATGCTCCGCAACGGCATCGCGCCACCGCCATGTCCGTCGGACCTGGTCACCGCGATCCAGTCGAGCGCCTCGAGCGTCTCGGCGCGACCGCTGGCGATCAACCCCGAGGCCGGCGGCGCATCGGCAACCGTGTTGCCGCCGAGAACCACGCGGACACCGGTCTGCTGGCTACCATTCGCAGCACGGCTGCTGCGTGCACGCAGCGCCATCAGGTTGCCAAGCGCAACCTGCACCTCGCCGCTGCCCATCGGCAGTGCCGCACTGATCGTGGCCGGCAGCGGTACGCCGGCGGCCTTGCGCAGCGGCGCCGGCAGGCTGATGGCCGTGCCGACAAGGTCCGAACGCAATTGCAGCTGGCTCGGTTCGGGCGCTGCCCTGGTCGAAGGCGTTTTTGGCACGGCGACGCCGACGGTCCACGACGAGCTTCCGTCGAGGTAGGGCTTGAGCCAGCCCAGTTCGGGCGCGCGCGCGACGAGGTCATCCGCGGATAGCGTCGCTTGGAGGTCGGCCTCGAACGCCTGGCGCTTGTCCTGCACGAATGTCCCGGCGCGCAGCGACAGCTTGCCGGGCTTGCCGGCGCGCACCACCGCGAGCTTGTCCGCGGCGAACCCGCTATTGCCGTAGGTGGCGCGCCCGCGTACGTCGTCGAAGGCGATGTCCCAGCGCTTCTCGGACAGGTGCGCGCCGGCCAGGGCAACCGTTCCACCCATCACGCTGCCGCGCGATCGGTCGTCGAATGGAAGCAACAGGTCGAACGTGACCGATGCCAGTCCGGACGCACCGATGTTGTCCATCGTCTCGCCGTATTGCGCATGCAGCGGGCTTTGCCTGAGCAGGCCCAGCAGCCGCGATGCATCGCCGCCGCCCTGTGCATGCACCGACAATTCCGCGCTGCTGAAACGGGCGATGCCAGCGTCGAAACGACGCACGCCCACGCCGGCGAGCACGCCCTTGCCACCGACGGTGAAACCTTCGCCGGCGAAGACGAGGTCCGCGTCGGCATGCTCCAGGGCGGGCCACTGCGGTTGGAACTTCAGCACCGCATCCTGCAACTGCGCCGTCGCCTTGAACGCGCCCTTGCCGGGCTGCCCATCCTTCGCGATGAACGGCCAATCCCGCAGGTCGCCGGAAATCAGCACACGACCATCGTGCACGCGCCCGCCCACGAGGGCCGCATCGAGCCAGTCGATGGTTGCCCGCGGCATGAGGTTGCGGATCCAGAATCCATTCGCGGCGACCACCGGGAAGTCATCCAGCTGCGCGGCCAGGTCCAGGTGCGGCCCATCGACGCCGAAACGCATGCCGCCGCGCAATTGCGCGGACACACCGGCGCTGGTCACCCGCAACGCCGGAGTCGCGAGCTGCCAGCCCGTGTCGTCGCGCCAGCCGTCCACTTCGCCCTGCACGCTCGCCTCGCGCGAGCCGCCGAATCCCAGCGGCCAGTCGACGCGGGTGGCGACGCGCGCATCGAAGCGGAAACGCGCGGCGCGTTCGTCGCCATCCAGCCACCCGGCCAGGCCGGACATCCCCGGTGCGGAGCCGACCGGCGCGAATGCCAGGCTGTCGATGCGGGCGCCGGCGCGCAGTGCACCCGAACGATTGCCGGCGATGACGACATCGCTGAGCGCAGCATCCGGTCTTGCCGCCAGCAACCAGCGGCGCACCGCCAGGGCCAGGCGATCACTCAGTGCCGCCACCGCCAACACCGGGCCTGCATCGAGGTGATCGGCCAGCAGGGCGAAACGCTGCCCGCCACCGATCAGCAGCCCATCCAGGGTCTGTCGCCGGGTTCCCGCCTCGACGCGCAGCATCGGCGCATCGAGCCGCCAGCCGCCGGCAATCGCACGCCAGCGCAGGCGTGTCTGCACGGCAGGCAGCACAAGCCGTGCATCGGTGGTCGCTGCCTGTGTCGAAGGCAATGGCGCACCCTGCAATTGCAGCGTGTCCAGCGCTGCGTCGACCGTGATGGCGGCGATCCGAT
>JBBRHT010000102.1:0-6949 GCA_038222295.1 Lysobacterales bacterium | reverse complement strand
TATGCGCGGAAGGGGCGGACGAGTGCAGGGCACGCCCCCGCCAACTTGAAAGCTGCCACGCAGGCCTCACACTGGGACTGGTTTCCCGCCTGCCTGCCTCCTGCCATGCCGATCTACGCCTTCGCCTGTTCCGCCTGCGGCCATCACTTCGATCGCCTGCAAAAGCTGTCGGATGCCGATCCGACCGCCTGCCCGATGTGTGGAGTGGACGCCATCAAGCGCCAGCTCACCGCGCCCAGCTTCCGGCTGTCGGGCAGTGGCTGGTACGAGACGGATTTCAAGAAGGACGGCGACAAGAAGCGCAACCTCAGCGAAAAACCCGAGACGGCCAGTGGCGCTGGCGCCAAGACGGAACCTGAGGCTGCCAAGCCGGTCGAGGCCAAGGGCGGCGATGCCAAGGTCGCGAGCAAGCCGGCAACGCCGGCGCAAACCGCCACGGCGCCTGCCACCAAGCCGGCCAGCGGCGCCGCCTGACGGTGCCCGGCGCGACCCAGCCGGTAAACTAGCCGGCTTTCCGGCCCTGCCGGACCCGATCCGGAGTTGCCCGCGATGCGTACCCATTTCTGCGGCCTGGTCAACGAATCGTTGATCGGCCAGACCGTCACCCTGTGCGGCTGGGCCGACGTCGCCCGCGATCTGGGCGGCTTGTGCTTCATCGACCTGCGCGACCACGAGGGCATCGTCCAGATCGTCGCCGAGCCCGATGCCGCCACCGATGGCAATGCCGCCGTCATCGCGACCGCGGCGAAGGTCGGTTACGAGGATTGCCTGCGCGTGACCGGCGTGGTGCGCAAGCGCCAGTCGGTGAACCCGAAGATCCCGACCGGGCAGGTCGAAGTCGTCGCCACGCGCATCGAGGTACTGAACAAGGCCGAGCCGCTGCCGTTCCACGCGCACGAGAACCCGGGCGAGGACATCCGCCTCAAGTACCGTTACCTGGACCTGCGCACGCCGAAGATGCAGCAGATGATGCGCACCCGCATCAAGCTGGTGCAGGCGTTGCGTCGCTGGCTCGATGCGCGTGGCTTCCAGGACATCGAGACACCGATCCTGACCAAGGCGACACCGGAAGGCGCGCGCGATTTCCTGGTGCCGGCGCGCATGCATCCGGGCGAGTTCTATGCGCTGCCGCAGTCGCCGCAGTTGTTCAAGCAGATCCTGATGGTCGCGGGTTTCGACCGCTACTACCAGATCGCGCGCTGCTTCCGCGACGAAGCCCTGCGCGCCGACCGCCAGCTGGAGTTCACCCAGCTGGACATGGAGTTCGCCTGGGTGTCCGAGCGCGACGTGCAGGACGCGACCGAGACCCTGATCCGCGACGTGTTCGGCGAGGTGATGGGTGTCGAACTCGCGAGCCCGTTCCCGCGACTGACCTACGCCGAGGCGATGCGCCGCTATGGATCGGACAAGCCCGACCTGCGCATCGCGATGGAATTCACCGACATCGCCGAGCTGGTGAAGGGCTGCGGGTTCAAGGTGTTCACCGATTGGGCCAATCACGCCGACGGCCGCGTGGTCGCGCTGCGCGTGCCCGGCGGCGCCAGCCTGTCGCGCAAGCAGATCGACGATTACGGCGTGCATGCGGCCAAGTTCGGCGCCAAGGGCCTGGCGTGGATGAAGGTCGAGGATGCAGCCAGGGGACGCGATGGCATGAGCTCGCCGATTGCCAAGTTCCTCGATGACGCCACGCTGGCGGCCATCCTCGACGCCACTGCCGCGCAGTCGGGCGACCTGGTCTTTTTCGGCGCCGCAACGTACAAGACCGCCAGCGATTTCATGGGCGCATTGCGGGTGAAGGTCGGCAAGGATCTCGGCCTCGTCGCCGAAGCCTGGGCACCGCTGTGGGTGACCGACTTCCCGATGTTCGAGTGGGACGACGAGGCGAATCGCTACGTCGCCCTGCATCACCCCTTCACCGCACCGGCGGTCGATGATGTCGCCGACCTGCGCGCGAACGCGAAGACCGCGGTCTCGCGCGGCTACGACATGGTGCTCAACGGCAACGAGATCGGCGGCGGATCGATCCGCATCCACAATTCCGCGATGCAGTCGGCGGTGTTCGAACTGCTCGGCATCGGCGCGGAAGAGGCCGAGGCGAAGTTCGGCTTCCTGCTCGACGCGCTGCGGTTCGGCGCGCCGCCGCACGGCGGCATCGCCTTCGGCATCGATCGCATTGCCGCGTTGATGGCCGGCACCGAATCGATCCGCGACGTCATCGCCTTCCCCAAGACGACCACGGCGCAATGCCTGATGACGGGCGCGCCGTCGCCGGTGCCGGATGTGCAGCTGGCCGAGGTGCACGTCTCGATCCGGCTGAAGGACGCGAAGGAAAAGGGGTCGGAGTGAAGTTTCGATCCGGCCACTTCGATGACGGCAGGACATCGGGCGACATCCACTCTGCCCCCTGTTCCCCGGCCATCCGTCGTGCTGGTCCCGCCGACGCCGATGCGCTCAGTCGCATCGGCCGGCGCACGTTCGCCGACACCTTCGGGCATCTGTATCCAGCTGAAGACCTGGAGGCATTCCTCGACGAGAGCCATGCGCCGCAGGCGTATGCGCGTTATCTGGCTGATGATGCCTACGCGTTGTGGCTGCTGGAGGATGGCAGCGACGCGGTCGGCTACGCCCTGGCCGGCCCCTGCGGACTGCCGCTGCCGGACGTATCGCCCCAGGATGGCGAGCTCAAGCGCCTGTACGTGCTGCCCGGCATGCAGAACAGCGGATGGGGCGGCAGGCTGT
The DNA here is from genome assembly GCA_038222295.1 of Lysobacterales bacterium. Taxonomy (GTDB): domain Bacteria; phylum Pseudomonadota; class Gammaproteobacteria; order Xanthomonadales; family Xanthomonadaceae; genus Cognatiluteimonas. The sequence continues at coordinate 4,210 of JBBRHT010000102.1, read as the reverse complement.
TCCAGGCGGCGATGGACTGGCTGGAGCGCGATGGTCCGCGCACGCTGTGGATCAGCGTCTGGTCGGAAAACCTCGGCGCACAACGCTTCTATGCGCGGCACGGTTTCGAGAAGGCGGGCGAGTATGAATTCCCCGTCGGCCGCGTGCGCGATCGTGAATTCATCCTGCGGCGCGGCGCCGACCGGTGAGCCGCCCCGTCATCCTGCTGCACGGCCTGTGGATGCCTGGCGCCTCGATGCACTGGTTCGCCGCGAAGCTGTCCGCAGCCGGATTCACGCCCGAGATCTTCTCCTACCACAGCGTCACCGACGGTCCGGATACCGCCGTTCCGCGCCTGGTGCAGCGGCTGCAGGACAGCGGCGCGGACATCGTCGCGCATAGCCTGGGCGGACTGATCGCGTTGCAGGCCTTGTGTGACGCGCCACAGGCCGTCGTGCGGCGAGTCGTCTGCCTGGGCTCGCCGCTCAGGGGCAGCGGCGCGGTCAGCGGCATGATGATGCGCTGGGCACCGGCGGCGGCGATGTTCGGTCGCAGTGCGGGTCTTCTGCAGCAGGGCGTCGACTGCTGGGAGGGCGAGGCCGAGGTCGGGGTGATCGCCGGTCGCGTCCCGCATGGCCTCGGGGCGCTGTTCGGCGGCTTCGATGGCGAGCATGACGGCACCGTCGCCGTCGCCGAAACCGAGCTCCCCGGGCTGACCGACCACGTCATCGTCGATGCCAGCCACAGCGGCCTGTTGTTTTCGGCCGAGGCGGCCGAGCAGGCGGTTGCCTTCCTTCGCAACGGGCGGTTTTCCCCGGTTGCCAGGGCCTGATGCAGTTAAAATGAGCGGCTATCGCCTGGTTTCACGGAGTTGGCATGGGTAGGGGACCGTCCATCGAAGGCCGCAAGAACGCCGAGGATGCGAAGCGCGGCAAGATCTTCACCAAGATCATCCGCGAGATCAGCGTCGCGGCGCGTGCTGGCGGGGGCGACTCCGGCGGCAATCCGCGCCTGCGCACGGCGATCGACAAGGGCCTGGGCGCGAACATGTCCAAGGACGTGATCGAACGCGCGATCCGGAAGGCGACCGGCGAGCTGGAAGGCGTTGAATACGAGGAAATCCGCTACGAGGGCTACGCGCCGGGCGGCGTCGCGGTCATCGTGGATTGCCTCACCGACAACAAGGTGCGCACCGTCGCCGACGTCCGCCACGCCTTCGGCAAGTTCGGCGGCAACCTCGGCACCGATGGCTCGGTCGCTTTCATGTTCAGGAAACTCGGCGTGCTGTCGTTCGCACCGGGGGCCGATGAAGCACGGATCACCGACGTGGCGATCGAGGCCGGTGCCGATGACGTCGTCGTCTACCCAGAGGATGGCGCCATCGACGTGCTGACGACGCCGGACGCCTTCGTTGACGTGAAGGCCGCGATGGACGCTGCCGGCCTGCAGGTCGGCCACGCCGAAATCACCTACCGCGCCGACAACGACGTCCCGGTCGCCGGGGACACGGCGCAGCAGGTCGCCAAGCTGCTCGACTGGCTCGACGACCTGGATGACGTGCAGGCCGTCTATTCCAATGCCGACCTGGCCGAGGGCGCGTACGCCTAAGCGCGTAAGCTGACGCCGTGACCAGAATCCTCGGGATCGATCCGGGCTCGCAACGGACCGGCGTCGGTGTCATCGACGTTGCCGTCGACGGCCGCTGCACCTACATCCATGCGCAGGCATTGGTGCTGCTCGACGCCGCCGATTTCCCTTCGCGGCTGGGGCTGCTGTGCGAAGGACTGGACGCGTTGCTCGACGAATGGCAGCCGCAGCAGGTCGCGATCGAGACGGTTTTCATGGACAAGTCGGCAATGTCGGCGCTGAAGCTCGGGCACGCGCGCGGCGCGGCGATGGCGACGGTCGTGCGCCGCCGGATCCCGATCAGCGAATACGAGCCGCGCGTCATCAAGCAATCGCTGGTCGGGCGCGGGGCGGCGGACAAGACCCAGGTGCAGCACATGGTGCGGTTGTTGTTGAACGTCCCGGCGATGAAATTGCAGGCCGATGCCGCCGATGCGCTTGCCGTCGCACTGACCCACGCGCACATGAGCGCGACGGCGATGCGCAGCGGCCTGAGCACCGACCAGCTGCGCAGGCGTCGCGGATGACACTCCCATGATTGGCCGCCTCAAGGGCATCCTCGTGCACAAGCAGCCGCCCTGGCTGGTCATCGACGTGCACGGCGTGGGCTACGAACTCGAAGCGCCGATGAGCACCTTCTACGACCTGCCCGAAGTTGGGCGCGAGGTGTCGCTGTTCACCCATTACGCGCAGAAGGAGGACAGCGTCTCGCTGTACGGCTTCCTGCGCGAATCCGAGCGCCGCCTGTTCCGCGACGTGCAGAAGGTCACCGGCATCGGCGCGAAGATCGCGCTGGCCGTGCTGTCGGGCACCAGCGTCGACGAATTCGCCCGCCTGGTGCAGTCCAGCGACGTGACCGCACTGACGCGCATCCCGGGCATCGGCAAGAAGACCGCCGAGCGCATGGTCGTGGAGCTGCGTGACCGCGCAGCCGATTTCGGCGGTGGTGGTCCGATCGGTTCGGGCCAGCCGGGAGATCCGCAATCCGAGGCGGTGAGCGCCTTGCAGCAACTGGGCTACAAACCGGCCGAGGCGGTGCGCATGGCGCGTGAAGCCATGGCCGAGGGCGACGACACCGCCGTCATCATCCGTCGGGCGCTACAGTCCGCGCTGCGCTGAGCGCCCCACAGGAACACCATGCCGCGCCCCAATCCAACACCAGCCCATGCCGACCACCTCGGTCACGGCAAGATCGGCATCACCGGCCTCATCGTCGGCGCCATCGGCGTGGTCTTCGGCGATATCGGAACCAGCCCGCTCTACACGCTCAAGGAAGCCTTCCTGCCGCACTACGGGCTGATCCCCGACCACGCCACGGTGCTGGGCGTGCTGTCGCTGATTTTCTGGGCGCTGATGATCGTGGTCACGCTGAAGTACGTCACGATCATCATGCGTGCCGACAACGAAGGCGAGGGCGGCATCATGGCCCTGATGGCGCTGTCGCAGCGCACCCTGGCCAAGGGCTCCAAATCGACCTACGTCGTCGGGATACTCGGCATCTTCGGCGCATCGTTGTTCTTCGGTGACGGCGTGATCACACCGGCCGTCTCGGTACTCGGCGCACTGGAAGGCATCGAGGTCGCGGCGCCTGCGTTCCACCACTGGATCGTCCCGCTTGCCGTCATCATCATGCTGGTGCTGTTCGTGGGCCAGCGATTCGGCACCGCCAAGGTCGGTAAGGTTTTTGGCCCGGTGACCATCCTGTGGTTCCTGTCGATCGCCGCTATCGGCGTGCTCAACATCAACCATTACCCGCAGGTCCTGCAGGCATTCAATCCCTGGTGGGCGGTGCTGTTTTTCATGCAGCACGGATGGCACGGCGTCTTCATCCTCGGCGCGGTGGTGCTGGCCATCACCGGTGGCGAGGCGCTGTATGCGGACATGGGCCACTTCGGCGCAAGGCCCATCCGCCTGGCGTGGAATTTCTTCGTGCTGCCCTCCTTGATGCTGAACTACCTGGGCCAGGGCGCGCTCATCCTGCAGGATCCGGCCTCCATCGCGAACCCGTTCTTCATCGGCGTCCCGCAATGGGCGCGCTACCCGATGATCGGCCTGGCGACGGCCGCCGCGGTCATCGCGTCGCAGGCGGTGATCACCGGCGCGTTTTCGGTCGCGCGCCAGGCGATGCAGCTGGGATACATCCCGCGCATGGCGATCAAGCACACGTCGCGCGACACCATCGGCCAGATCTACATCCCCGGCGTCAACTGGGCGCTGATGGTGGCGGTGATCGCGCTGGTGCTGGCGTTCCGCAGCTCGACGGCGCTGGCATCGGCTTACGGTGTCTCGGTGTCCGGCACGATGCTGATCGACACCCTGTTGCTGGCGCTGGTCGCGCGCGCGCGCTGGATCGATTCGCGCTGGTGGGTGCTGCCGCTGTGCGCGGTCTTCGTCATCATCGACATCGCCGTCCTCGTGGCCAATGGCGTCAAGTTCTTCGATGGGGCCTGGGTGCCGATCGCGCTGGGCGTGCTGGTCTTCACCCTGCTGCGCACCTGGCGCCATGGCCGCATCCTGCTGTACGCCGAGATCCGCAAGGAGGGGCTGCAGCTGGACAGCTTCCTGCCCGGGCTGATGCTGGCGCCTCCAACCCGAGTACCCGGTA
>JBBRHT010000101.1:0-7228 GCA_038222295.1 Lysobacterales bacterium | reverse complement strand
GGCCGCAGGCCGCAACCGGGTGGTGCAGGCTTCCGAACCGGGGGCGGGGGCATGACCGGCGACGCAGCCGACGTCGCCACCCAACCACTCGACACCGTCGCGCTGCTGGTCGGTTTCGACACGCCGCGCCTGCACCTGCGGCCGATCGGAGAGGGCGATGAAGCCCTGTATTGCCAGCTCTACACCGATCCGGGACTGATGCGGCATATCGCCGAGCCGATGACGGTGGAGGCGGCGAAGCGGAGTTTCCAGGCAGCCCTCAAGCAGCAATCGCCGGCCCGGCAGCGCTGGATCGCCTGCGAGCGCGACGTTGCGGATGGCATCGGACTGGTAGGCCTGTTCGTCGACAAGCAGGACGCGGGCATCGCCGAGATCGGCGTGATGTTGCTGGCTGCGGGGCAGGGCACGGGCTTTGGCACCGAAGCGATGGCGGGTGTCATCGGCCGGGCGTTCTCGATGATGCCGCTAGGTCTGCTCTGGATCCGGCAGAACGCCGATAACACGGCCGTTCCCGGAATGATGCGGAAGCTGCGTTTCGAACCGATGCCCTCGTCGCGTGTCGGACCCGACGAGCACTACTGGCAACAGGACCGCAGCCGGTGGGAGATGGCACGCAGGGCGACCTGCGACTTGGAACGGTCGGGGCAAAGCGTTTAGATTGCCGTGTCTCAAGGGGATCCAACGATGACTCAGCAAGGCACCCTGGCCTGCGTCGGCCTGGGCATGATGCTCGGCGCCCACGTCAGCCCGCGTTCGCGCAGCCATATCGAACAGGCCGACGTGGTCTTCGCCCTGGTCTCCGATCCGCTCGTGGAGTTGTGGGTGCAGGACATGCGCCCCGACACCCGGAGCCTCCAGCCGTACTACTGCGAAGGCCAGTCGCGGCTGACGTCCTACAAGCAGATGGTCCAGGCGATGCTGGTCGAGGTCCGCGCAGGGCACCGGGTCTGCGGCGTGTTCTACGGCCATCCGGGCGTGTTCGCACTGGTCCCGCACAAGGCGATCGCCGGCGCGCGGGCCGAAGGCTTCGACGCGCACATGGAGCCCGGCATCTCCGCCGAGGACTGCCTGTACGCGGACCTGGGCATCGACCCCGGGACCTTCGGCTGCCAGCACTACGAGGCCAGCCAGTACATGTTCTACAAGCGCCGGATCGATCCATCGGCCTATCTCATCCTGTGGCAGGTCGGCATGGCGGGCGACCGCTCGCTGGCCCGCTTCTCCACCGGCCCCGCCTACCGGCGCCTGCTGGTCGAGCTGCTGGCCCAGGACTACCCGCCCGACCATCCCGTGATCGCCTACGAAGCTGCTACCCTCCCGATCACGGCGCCCCGCATGGAGACCCTGCGCCTGTCGGACCTGGTGGAAGCGGACCTGCGCCTGCAGACGACGCTGGTCTTTTCCCCGGCCCGGCCGATGGAACGTAACCAGGAGATGCTCGATCGGCTGGCGGAACTGGATCGCCACGCCGCTGCGCAGAACGCCGTCAACGCGTAGACAAACAAGCACTTCAACGACAACAAAGGACCAACATGTCGAATGTCATCCGTTTTCTCGAATCCATGGGCACCCGCCAGCTGTCGGCGGCCGATTACGAAGCAAGTGTTGCCGCGCTGGACGGGGACAACTCCCACCGTGAAGCCTTGATGGATCGCGACCAAGCCGCATTGAACGACATGCTGGGTGGTCGTTCCAAGATGTTCTTCGGTGTTTTGGCGGCAGAAGAAGAAATCTAAGTAGCTAATGCCCGTGGCGATTCCGTCGCCACGGGCATTTGACGAAGAAGGAGTGAAACATCATGTCAAACGTCATCCGCTTTCTTGAAGCCGTGGGCAGCAAGCCGTTGTCGGCGGCGGAATATGCTGCAACTGTGTCGCTATTGGACGTTGATGCAGATGAGCGCCAGGCCCTTGCCCGACGCGATCACGTTGCATTAAATGAAGCTTTGGGCGGACGCGAAGAGATGCGCTGCCTGATTTTCAGCAACGACGAACTGCAATAGTTCAAAGCCGGATTAAGCGTAATGACGATCGTCGTCATTATTGTCGATCGGTGCCACATCACTAGGGGGATCCATGTCAAACGCAATTCAATTCCTTGAAAGCATGGGCAGCAAGCCATTGTCTGCATCCAGTTACGCAGCGAGCGTCGCGCTTCTCGACATCGAACACGACCATCGACGTGCGTTGCTGGATCGAAATCATTCAGCGCTGAACGATCTGCTCGGGGGAAGGGCGAAGCTCATGTGCGTAGTGTTCTCCCCGGACGAAGAGGAGCAGCCGGACGGGGATGAGCCATCGGAAGACACGCCTCCCGAACTCGGGTAAGTGGATGCTCGGCATCGAACGTGAACCGCATTTTGCGCAATGTATGTTGCTGGCTGCTGCTCAGTAGCCTTTGGTTGGTGCCGATGATCGGCAGCGCCTCGGAGGAATTCGGGGCGCTGCTACGGCAGGCAAACGAGATCCGGAGTTCGCGCCCGGATATGTTTAGGGGGCTGTTAGCAGGCCTCAACCGTGAACGAGCGGCAGCGACGCCGGAACAGCGTGGTCAGCTGGATTATCTCAATGCCTATGCGGAAGCGTATGCCGGGCATTATTCCAAGGCTGCGGAAATGGCGCGGCAGATCGCTTTGCACTCGAAAGATGTCGAATTACAATTTCGAGCAGGCGCGTTGATGGTCAATAGTTTTGTTGCGACACGGGATTTTACCGACGGTCTTCGTCAACTCAACAAGACCATGCCTTTGATCGGCATGGTGAAGAATCAGGAGCTTCGCCAGCAGGGCTTATTTGTGGCCGGCATGATCTATGGGCAGATCGGTCAGAACAAGTTGGCGATTGATTACGCCAACCAAATCCTCGCGGGACCAGCGCCAGCGAGGACCCGTTGCTTTGCCGGGCAACTGAAGCTCGACGCACTGCAAAAACTCAGACAGCTACCTGTTGATGACGCTTTGGTCAATGGCGTCATTGAGCAGTGCGAGGAGGCAGACGAAACGGTTTTGACAAACACTGTGCGCGGCATCCTGGCACGCAAATTGGAATCGCAGGGCAAGCGGGCTGAAGCGGTTGTGATGCTGCAATCTCGTTTATCGGAGATGGAGGCAACGAGATTCCCACGATTGCTCGGAGAAACACATGCATTGCTTGCCGAGTATCTTCTGGCTGAAGGCAATCTTGCTGGCGCCGAGGCACATGCGAAAGCTGCCATCGCGCAAAAGGAGAGTCTTGCGAATTCTTTGCCGCTCGCAAGCGCCTACAACGTCTTATATGAAATTGCCGATCGCCGCAATGACCCTGTAAAGGCGCTGGCTTATTACCGTGCCTATGCCGAGGTCGATAGAGGTTATCTGAATGAAGTCAAGACGCGAGAACTGGCATACCAGATCGTGCGTAGCGAGAGTCAGGAGAAAAACCAGCAGATCGAATTGCTCAACCGCCAGAACAACCTCCTGCAACTCCAGCAGCAGGTCGACCAGCAGTCCGCGCAGAATTCACGCCTCTACATGCTGCTGTTCGCGTTGCTGGCCGCGACGGTCGGTTATTGGGCCTACCAGACCAAGCGCATGCAGATGTCGGTCAAGCGCATGGCCGAGACCGATGCGCTGACCGGGATCTGCAACCGCCACCACTACACCTCGCAGGCCGAGAAGACTCTGGCGCGTTGCAAGGCGGCGGGGGAGCCGGTTTCGCTGCTCATGTTCGACCTGGACTATTTCAAGTCCATCAACGACAACTACGGACACGTGACCGGCGACTGGGTGCTCAGGCGCGTTGCGGTCGTGTGCGCGGAATTGTGTCGCGGCATCGACCACCTCGGACGCATCGGTGGCGAGGAATTCGCCATCCTCCTGCACGGTTGCGATCTCAAGGCGGCCACGCGCGTTGCCGAGGATTGCCGCGTGAGGCTGTCGCGCATCGATCCGCTGCCCAGTGGCTATACGTTCCCGATCAGCGCGAGCTTCGGCGTCAGCTCCAGCACAACGTCGGGCTACGACCTGGACAAGCTGCTGTCGCACGCGGACCAGATGCTGTATCGCGCCAAGCGCGAGGGACGCAATCGCGTGCGCGCCTACGTGCCCGATACGTCGGCGGAGCTCGCAGGTACGCACTTTGGCAAGGGCAATCCCCAGACTGCCGAAACCACGGGGGCGTCGCCAGCTGAGTCCCTGCGGGCCTGACTGAACGAGGCGCGGGCCGACAAAAGGCCCGCCCGGTCAAGCGTTCGTGATTGATCTCTGCCGGCATCAGAGCCCGTCGCGATCAGCGTCGCCCGATCCCGGTATCGCGCGTTCCAGGCCATGCCAGGCTTCCTTGACCGACGCCTTGGCATCCTCCCAGTTCATCCGCGAGCCTCCCTTGGCCTTGTCCCATCCGCTGGCAAGTTGGGACTCCAGGCTGTCGTCCCACGCTCGGCCGGCATACGCACTGCGTGCGTAGGTGCCATAGCGATACGCCGGGCGATAGTCGGTTTCGTAGTCGAAACGCGCATCGCGCTTCGTCGCGGCAAAACGCTCCGCGTAATAGCGATCGGTGGCTTCGTAGGTGCGATAGGTGCGGTCGTCACGATCCCATGCATCGCGCACGGCGCCCTTGGCTTCTGCCCAGGTCAGGCGTGACTTTGTCTTGACCTTGTCCCAACCCCTGGCGAGGTCGTTCTCCAGGCTCTCGTCCCACTCACGACCGACGTAATGCGTCCGGGCATCACTGCCGTAGGCGAACGCAGGCGAATAGTCGGTATCGAAGTCGTAGTTCGACTTGTAATACGGTCGCGTCTTGTATTCGGTGCGCCAGTACTCCGACTCGCCCGTCGGATCAACGCGCTCGGCGACCGCATGCCCAGCGGCGCCTCCGCCGATGGTTCCGATGGCGCCGCCGATCAGCGTCCCGATGGGTCCGAACAGTGAGCCGATGGCGGCGCCCGCGAGCGCGCCACCGGTGGCGCCCACGCCGGTGCCCAGCGGATGCGAACCCGGGGTGCCGGTGATGGGATCGCGATTCATGTCCCTGTTTTCATTGGCGATCATTGCAACTCTCCTGGGAAAAACAGACCACTGCGGCGATGGATGCTGCAGGGTCGTGTGTCGAACGAGTGTGTTCTTGCGCAGGCCATCGTTGTCATCGAGCCAGTGTTCATTTGCCATGCAGTTGGCTTAATGCGAGTTCCGCAACCAGTCCGGCGTGATCCGACAGATGCGACCACGGTCGTGAAGACAGGATTTCAGCCGAACAGACGGTGGCGTTGCGGAAGTAGATGCGATCCAGTGGCAGCAGCGGTTGCCGTGCGGGAAACGTCCGCGCAAGCCGCCCGGTGTGCACGAGGAACGCTTCATGCAGCCCGCATTGCTGCAGCAATTTGTGTCCGCGACCGCGCCAGTCGTTGAAATCGCCTGCGACGACCAGTGGTGCGTCGTCGGGAATCTCTTCCCGCATGATCGTGCGCAGCAATGACAGCTGGTGCCTGCGGTGGTGTTCCAGCAGGCCGAGGTGCGTGCAGATCACGTGCAGGTCACCGCCGGGAAGGCGCAGCTGTGCGTGCAGCAGTCCGCGCGGCTCATGGCCTGCAATGGAGACATCGCGATTGCGCACCGCGGTGATTGCAAACCGGGAGAGCAGGGCATTGCCCTGTTCGCCTTCGTCGAAGACGGCGTTGCGCCCGTAGGCATGGTGCGGCCACAAGGCGTGCGCCAGGTATTCATGCTGTGCCTCGTCGGGCCACTGCTGGTGGCGGCGCGCATGCCCCGAATGACGGCCCAGTACCTCCTGCAACAGCACGATGTCGGCGTCGACGCCACGCACCGCATCGCGCAGGGCCGGCAGGACGAAGCGCCGGCGCGCAATGTCGAATCCGGCATTCACGTTCAAGGTCAGGATGCGGATCGGGTCCATGGTGGCCAGCGGCAGCGAATCGGTTCAATATGGACCGCGGCGTGTGAGCGGGCGGCAGCGGCCTTACACTCCGGCAATGTCCAGACTCCTGCTCAACCTGCGCATGGTGCTGCCCGACGAGGCAGACGATGTCCGCGCGATGCTCGATGCCAACGGCGTCGAGTTCTACGAGACGCGACCCAGCCGATGGGGAATTTCCCATGGTGGCATCTGGGTCACCAACGAGGCCGATGTGGCGCGTGCGAAGTCGTTGATGGCGGCATACCAGCTCGAGCGGGGGGCCCGCGTGCGCGCTGAGCACCAGGCAGCGGTGCGCGATGGCAGTGCCGAGACGTTCGCCAGCGTGCTGAAGCGCGAGCCGGCACGCGTCATCTTCACCGTGCTGGCGATCATCGCGTTGCTCGGCCTGATCGCGCTGGTGCCGATGTTGCTGTCGAACCACTGACCCCGTCGTGTTCCGCCATGCCGTCGCCCGCAACGACGGACCACGGCCACCCGCCGCAACCCACCATCCTGTGGGCATGACCCCTCCTGTCCGCCGTGCCAATGATTCCCCGTTGGAGCAGAGGCGGACCGGTACGCCGGGCTCGCGCTGCGCGGGAGTCCCTGCGTGGCCGCCATGCGAGGGATGACCATGAAACACTTCCAAGTCGGGATTGCAGTGATGCTCTTGGCGGTTGCCGGGCTGGTTGGGGCGCAGGAGCGCCGATACAGCGAGGGGTCTGTCCTGGCCGTCACCTCGGTCAAGGTCATGGACGGGCAGTTCGAGAACTACATGAAATTCCTCGACGGTACCTACAAGGCCTCCATGGAGGCAGCCAAGAAGGCCGGCCTGATCCTGGACTATTCGGTGTTTTCCGCATCGCCACGCAAACCGGACGATGCCGATCTGTACCTGGTGGTCACCTATCCCAACATGGCGGGCCTCGACGGTCTTGACGAAAAGATGGAGCCGATCATGGCCGGCCTGACGAAGATGAACGTCGCCCAGCGCGACGAGGCGTCAGGGAAGCGCACGGTCATGCGGACGATCCAGGGGACTGAACTGATCCGCGAATTGAAACTTAAGTAGGGGCCTGTCGCCGCTGGCATTGCCGTGGCGCGCATCGCGTCGCCGCGGCAATGTCGTTCAGCGATCGTGGATGATGGTCAGCGGGATGCCGCGCGTCATCTGGTCCCGATAGGTTTCGCGTTCGTCGCGGCAGTAGGCGCTGCCCATCGCGAACTTGCGGCAGATGCCCGGGCGTTGCTCGTAGATGCTGCAACGCATGTGCCGATGATCGATCGCCACGCACCAGCCTTCCTCGTCGCGCGCCATCACGTCCAGCCCCTGCGCG
>JBBRHT010000100.1:0-7356 GCA_038222295.1 Lysobacterales bacterium | reverse complement strand
AGGCAGCGGCGATGCCGATCGCCGGCGCCCCGCGCACGACCAGCTCATGGATGGCCGTGGCGACTTCGTCGCTGGTCCTGCAGGTCACGTATTCGGTGATGAACGGCAGCTTGCGCTGGTCCAGCAGTTCCAGCGAATCGCCGGTCCAGCGCAAGGGTCGAATGCGGTCGTAGCGTGCGTAATCGATGGTGTCGGGCATCCGCGTAGTTTAAGGCGTCGACGCGAGCGTTCGACGGCCGGCGGTGCCCGGGCGTGTTGCCAGTCGGGTCCTCAGGAGCGGTCGAACGGGAAGGCCAGCACATCGCCGATGTTTCCGGTCTCCAGCATCGCCATCAGCAGGCGATCGACACCCAGGGCGACACCGGCACAGGCAGGAAGTCCCGCCTGCATGGCAGCCAGTAGACGCTCGTCGATGGGTGGCATCGCGATGCCACGCTCGCGACGTCGCGCAAGATCACGCTCGAATCGCGCGCGCTGTTCAGCCGGATCGATGAGTTCGTGGTAGCCATTGGCAAGTTCCAGCGGCCCCAGGTAGAGCTCGAATCGCTCGGCGACCGGCGGGGCGTCCGCCCGGATCCTCGCCAGCGCCGCCTGCGACTCCGGATAGTCGAAGACAGCCAGCAACTGGTCGGTGGGGAATGCGGGCTGCAACCGATGCGTCAGCAGCAGGTCGAGCCAGTCGTCGCGCTGCAAGCCGGCCGGATCGATGTCGATGTCGCCGAGCGCGTCGCGCAGCTGCTCGTTGCCGGCTGTCAGCGGATCAAGGCCCAGCTGCTCGCGATACAGGTCGCGCCATGCGATGCGTTGCAGGCTGGCCGTGCGGCCGACCAGCGACAGCGCCATGCAGACCAGCTCCGCGGTTTCATCGATCAGTCGCTGGTGGTCCCATCCGACGCGGTACCACTCGAGCATAGTGAACTCGGGATTGTGGCGTCCGCCGGCCTCGCCATCACGGAATACGCGACCCAACTCGTAGCAGTCGCCAATGCCGGCCGCGAGCAAGCGCTTGAGGGCGAACTCGGGCGACGTGCGCAGCCACCGCGTCCGGGGCGCACCGTCGGTCCGCCCGGAAAACTGCAACGAGAATGCGGCGATGTTGGGATCGGTGTTGCCCGCGACCGAGAGGACGGGGGTTTCCACCTCCAGCACGTTGCGGGCGGCCATGAAATCGCGGATGCCTGCGTTGAGCCTTGCCCGAAGGCGCATCGCCATGCCGACGCCAGCCGTGTTCAAGTGCCGTTACCGCTCGGCCCATTCGCATCCAGGTACGCCAGCAGTCGCGCTTCGTCCCAGGTTTCGATGCCCAGTTCCTGCGCCTTCGCAAGCTTGGTTCCGGCTGCCTCACCCGCAACGACGAAGCTGGTCTTCTTCGAGACGCTGCCCGACACCTTGGCGCCCAACGCTTCCAGTCGGGCACCGGCTTCGTCGCGCGACATCGACGCAAGGCCACCCGTCAGCACGACGGTCTGCCCCGCAAGCGGGCCATCGGCAGCGCGCTGCGGGCCGCCCTCCTTCCAGTGCAGGCCAGCGGCACGCAATGCAGCGATGACCTCGCGGTTGTGGGGCTCGGCGAAGAAATGGGCGATGTGCGCCGCGACCACGGGGCCTATGTCGGGCACGTGCGTCAAGCTGTCCTCGTCGGCCGCCATCAGCGGATCCAGCGCACCGAAATGTCGCGCGAGCGCCTTGGCGGTGCTCTCGCCGACGTCGCGGATGCCAAGCGAAAACAACAGCCGCTCGAGCGTCGTGTTGCGGCTGCTGTCGATGGCGGCCAACAGGTTCTCCGCCCAGCGCGTGGCAACCTTCCCGGCCTTGACCGTGTCGGGAACAGAACCGGCCAGTTCGTCCGACCGCTGCTTCATCGCGACGAAGTCGTCGACCGTCAACCGGTACAGGTCGGCAACGGTGCGGACGTAATCGAACTCGACCAGCATCGCGATCAGGCGCTCGCCCAGGCCCTCGATATCCATGGCGCGGCGCGAGGCGAAGTGGAACAGCGCCTGGATGCGCTGCGCGGGGCAGACCAGCCCGCCGGTGCAGCGGGCGACGACCTCGCCTTCTTCGCGCTCGATGGACGAACCGCAATCCGGGCAGGTCGTCGGCAGCTGGTATGGCAGATGCAGCGGCATCCCGCGCTTGTCAAGCGGACGCAGCTCCTCCATCACGCGGACGACTTCCGGAATGACGTCACCGGCACGGCGGACGATGATGCTGTCGCCCACCCGCACGTCCAGGCGCGCCACCTGGTCGGCGTTGTGCAACGTCGCCCGGCTCACGACGACGCCACCCACCTGCACTGGATTCATCCGCACCCATGGCGTGACCGCGCCGGTGCGCCCGACGTTGACCTCGATCGACTCGACCGTCGTCATTTCCTCCTGCGCGGGGAACTTGTGCGCGATCGCCCAGCGCGGTGCACGCGAGACGAAGCCCATCGCGCGCTGCTGGTCATACCGGTCCAGCTTGTAGACCACGCCGTCGATGTCATAGGGCAAGGCGTTGCGCGAGGCGCCGATCCGCTCGTAGCACGCCAGCAATCCGGCGGTCCCGCGGGTGACGCCGACTTCCGGGCTGACGGGGAAGCCGAGCTCGCGCAGCCAGGCCAGGGTTCGCGAGTGGGTCAGCGGCAAGCTTGCCGTGCCATCGGCGAACCGCACGTCGCCCAGCGCATACGCATAGAACGCCAGCGGCCGCTGGGACGTCACGCGCGGGTCGAGCTGCCGCAACGAACCGGCGGCGCCATTGCGTGGATTGGCCAAAGTCTTCTCGCCATTTGCCGCTGCCCAGGCGTTGTAGCGCTCGAACGCGCCCTTGGGCATGTAGACCTCGCCACGCACCTCCAGCACCTCGGGCGCGCCATCGTGCAGGCGCAGCGGAAGCGAGCGGATCGTGCGCAGGTTCGCGGTGACATCCTCGCCGGTGGCGCCGTCGCCGCGCGTCGCGCCGCGCACGAACTGCCCATCCTCGTAACGCAGGCCGATCGCCAACCCATCGAGCTTGGGCTCGGTCGAGAAGGCCGGATCCGGATCGCCGGTTTCCCGCTCGATGCGCGTGACGAAGTCCTGGACTTCTTCCGGCATGAACGCATTGGCCAGCGACAGCATCGGGACCGCGTGGACGACCTCGGTGAACTTCCCGGACGGGGCGCTGCCGACACGCGCCGTCGGCGAGTTGGGATCGCGCAACTGCGCATGCGCCAGCTCCAGCGCCTCGAGTTCGCGCATCAGGCGGTCGTACTCGGGATCCGGCAACTGCGGATCGTCGAGGACGTAGTAACGGTAGTTGGCGTCGTCGATGCGGCGGCGCAGGTCGGCGATGCGGGCAGCGGCGGACGCAAGGGTCATGGTGTCGATTCTATCGATGCGCCGGCAGGACGGCGCGGATCCGGCCCCGATCAGCGCTCCTGGTCGGTCGGCCGGATGAGGATCTCGTTGACGTTGACGTGCGACGGCCGGGTGACGCAGAACACGATGGCGTCGGCGACGTCCTCGGGCTGCAGCTGGCGCATGCTGGCTGCCCACGTGTCGAGGCTGGCCTTGGTCGCCGCATGTCCGATGTGTTCGCGCAGCTCGGTCTCCACGACACCCGGCTCGATGACGCTGACGCGGATGTTGTCGGCGTGGACCTCGCGCCGCAGCGACTCGGAGAACGCGCCCACGCCGAACTTCGTGGCCGAGTACGCGGCGGCATTCGGATTGGCGATACGGCCCGCCGTCGATGAGATGTTGACGATGTGCCCATCATGACGCGTGCGCATTCCGCCGAGCGCCGCCTGCGTGGACGCGATGAGGCTCAACACGTTGAGTTCGAGCATCCGGCGCCAGCGGCGGAGATCGGCGTCAATCACCGGCTCCAGGTACATCACGCCGGCGTTGTTGACCAGGATGTCCAGCTTGCCGAAGTGCCGCTCCGTATCCGCGACGATGCGCTGGGCGACGTGCTCGTCCAGCAGGTCGGCCTCCAGCACCAATACGTCGGCGCCCATCGACCGCAAGCGCGAGGCGAGCGATTCGAGCCGGTCGCGTCGGCGCGCGGCGATGGCGACGCTCGCGCCGGCCTCGGCCAGCGCAACCGCCGTGGCTTCGCCGATCCCTGACGAGGCCCCGGTGACGAGTGCGACCCGGCCGTCCAGCCGCTTCAATGTCCCGCTCCAGTCATGGTCATCCGCCCGTTGCTTCCATGCGCGGATTGAACCGTCACCAGCGGGGACTGCGCGTGATGGGCGCTTCCTGCTGGCGGTCGTAGGCCCGCAGCTCCTCGCGCAGGTGCGCGATGCGCTGCCTGCCAAGGGCGTTGCGTGACTCGTCCAGCAGCACGCCGTCGAGCAGTTCGCACATCCGCTGGGCTGTCGGCAACATGGTTTCCCAGGCATCCAGGGCCGCAATCGGTGCCGGCAAGGTGAGGAAGAACGCGATGGCTGGCGTTTCCAGCGATTGGATCGTCATCATGTCGAAGCTGCCGGGCTTCATGATGTTGGCGACGCTGAAGACCGGGCCACGCTCGGGATGACCTTCCACAAGGCGGTGGAAGACGTTCATGTGTCCATAGGCCAGGCCGGCCTTCTCGGCAGCGACCACGATGTCGGGGCCGTGCAGCTTTTCACCGGCACGCGCGGCGATGTACAACGTGACGATCTTGTCGAATTCCTCGCTCTCGCGTCGACCGAGCGTGTTGCCGGCCTGGCCGCGCGCCGCCGATGCGCCATCGAGCAGGTCCAACTCGGCCTGCAGCGCCGCGTCGTCCGCGACGGCACCTGCTCCGAGTTCTTCTTCGAGCTGCGCGCCGATCGTTGGCTCGACACGCCCGCCTTCGCCGCGCCCCGCACCCAGTCGTCGGCCCTGCCCCGGTTTGCGCGGCCGGCCGAAGACATAGATGGCTGCGATCAGCAATATGCCGGCGAGGAGTATTCCCGTTCGCAGCATCCAGACATCGGACATCACTTTCTCCCCTTGGCGTACATCTCCATGCCGGCGACGAATGCGCCTGCGATGCACGGCGAGTCAATATCGTCCCTGGCGCTCATGCGGCACCCGCCAGGCGAGCCGCCTCGGCCAGGTCGACGGACACCAGTCGGCTGACACCAGGCTCGCGCATGGTAACGCCACTCAACTGCTGGGCAGCTTCCATCGTCGCCTTGTTATGGGTGACGAACAGGAACTGAACGCGCTCGCTCATCTCGCTCACCATCGCGGTGAACCGTCCGACGTTGGCTTCGTCCAGCGGCGCATCGACCTCGTCCAGCAGGCAGAACGGCGCCGGGTTGAGCTGGAAGATGGCGAAGACCAGCGCGACCGCGGTCATCGCCTTCTCGCCACCGGAGAGCAGCGAAATGTTCGACACGCGCTTGCCGGGTGGACGCGCCATGATCGCGACGCCGGTATCCAGCAGGTCCTCGCCGGTCAGCTCCAGGTAGGCGTGGCCGCCACCGAACAGGCGCGGATACAGCTCCTGGACGCCGGTATTGACCCGGTCGAAGGTGTCCTTGAAGCGGCCACGGGTTTCGCGATCGATCTTGCGGATCGCGTCCTCCAGTGTTTCCAGCGCGGTCGTCAGGTCGGTGTCCTGGGCATCCAGGTACTCCTTGCGCTGCGCGGCCTCGGCATGCTCGGCGATCGCGGCGAGATTGACCGGTTCGAGCCGGCGTAATTTCGCATCGAGGTCGGTGACGGTCTTCTCCCACGCCAAGACGTCGGCATCGTCGGCAAGCGACGACACCACGTCCTCCAGCACGAACCCGGCCTTCTCGACGGCCTGCGACAACTGGCCGGCCTTCAGCACCAGCGCCTGCTGGTCGAGCCTGCGTTGCGAGATGCGTTCGCGCTGGGCCAGTGATTGCTCGTCGCGTTGATGGCGTGTCTGTTCGAAGTCACGCAGTTCGCTGTCGACGCCTTCCAGCAGCGATCGCGCGGCGGCAAGCGCCTTCTCGCTGCGCACGCGTTCTTCCAGCGCGGCCTGGCGTTGCTGTTCCAGAGCAGTGACGGGCGCATCGCCATCGCTCAGCTGCGACACCAGGTCCGTCAGGCGGCCATCGAGTTGGCCGCGCTGGTTGCCCATGCGCTCAAGGGACTGGACCAGCGCCACGGTCTGCGCGCGATGCGATTCCAGCGTCAACGCCAAGGCATGGGCGTCCTCGCTCGACGCCCGCGCCGCGGCTCGCGCGGTATCCCGCGCCTCGCCCAGCGTGCGCCGTTCTTCGTCGAAGGCGCGGCGCGCGGTTTCCAGTTCGCCCATGCGCGAGACCGCTTGCTCCAGCCCGGAGCGGGCTTCCCGCGCCTGTCCGCGGCTGGCGTCGAGGGTTGCGGTGAGCTGCTCTGTTTCGGCTTCGATGCGCGCGATGCGGTTGCGCGCCGACTCCAGCCTGCCCTGCTGGCTTTGCAACTGACCGGCGAGCTCGGAGACGGTGCGATGACCGTGGTACGACGCCCGCTGGGCATCCTCGCGCTGCTGTTCGGCCGCCAGCAGGCTGTCGCGCAATGCAGCCAGGGCCTGGTCGAGCGCGTGTTCGCGCTGCTGCAGTTGTTCGATTTCGCTGCGCAGCGACTGGATTTCGCGCGCGCGCAGCAACGCGCCCTGCTTGGCCGCACCCGAACGCAACACGCGCACCCAGCCCGCGCCCAGGCGTTCGCCCTGCCGGGTGATGACCGATTCGCCATCCCCGAGCTGCGGCAGCATTGCGCGCGCATCGGCGAGGGTTTCGGCGGCACGCAGTCTGGACAGGATGCGGCGGATGGCTCCGGGCCCCTGGACCTTCGCCGCCAACGACCCTGGTGCGAAGGTTTCGGCAGCCTCGTCCGGAGACACCAGCGTCAGGCGCCCTTCGCCCAGATCGGCCAGTGCGTCGACAAGTGACTCCGGAGCATCGACCAGGACGCCTTCGATCAGCTGGCCCAGTGCCGCCTCGACGGCGTTTTCCCAGCCCGGCTCGACGACCAGCCGTTCGCCGACACGGGCCGCTGAATCCAGCCCATGCCGCTGCAGCCACGCGACGGCGGCGCCCTGCTCCTGTCCCAGGGCGGCGTGTTGCAGCGCTTCCAGCGAGGCCAGGCGACCACGACTGGACTGCGCCTGCTTGCGGACCTCGGCCAGGTCGCCCTGTGCGTGGCGCTGCTGCTCCTGCAACGCGGCGAGCGCCTGCTTGCGCGCTTCCACGTCGGCGTTGAGGGTTTCGAGCGCCTGTTTCCGGGTGTCGTGATCGGTCTGGATGCTGGCGAAGGCTTCCGACAGCGCGGCGACATCAAGGCCGGCGCGTTCTTCGGCCAGCTGCTCGCGACGGCGATCGGCGTCCAGCGCCTGCCGGTCGAGGTAGTCGACGCGGGTGCGTTCGACATCGCCGGCACGCGCCGCCTCGGACTGCGC
>JBBRHT010000099.1:0-7459 GCA_038222295.1 Lysobacterales bacterium | reverse complement strand
CATCGGCATCGAACCCAGCGACAGCGGCTTGACCTGCGCATCCTTGAGGAAGGCGATGTCCTCGCCCAGGTGGCCCGCGGCATATTCCGCACGTGACTGGGTTGTGCCGCCTTCGCTGATCGTGACGTCCGGCGCAAGCAGCGCCAGGACCGCCTCGCGGTCGCCGCGTTTCAGGGCGACATGGAACGCCTCGGCGACCGCCTCCGCGGCGGGGACGGCCTTGGCGGACAAACCGTCGATTGCCGCTGGTGCCTGGCTGCCATGCGAATGCATGTGGCTGTCATCGGCTGGCGCCTGGCCGGCGTCGGGCATCGCCATGCCCGGCATCCCGTGATGGCCTTCGGCATGGTCATCGCTTTCCCCGCCGTGGTGATGGTGACCGCCGCCGTCCATGTCCTCGTCCGACGGCGCCCTGGCCACGATGTCCGTGTATTGAGCAGGCGACAGATCCGGCAGCTTCTGCAGGAAGGCGACCAGGCTCCAGATGGTGAGGTCGTCGTGGCTGCCACCCCATGCCGGCATCGCGCTCATCTTGACGCCGTGCTTGATCACCCAGAACGCATCCCTGGGATCGACCCGTGTCTTGGACAATTCAGGCGGCTGCGGGTACAACCCGGGCCGGATTTCCGACTCCTCAATGCCCGGCGCGAGATGGCACTGCGTGCACATCGCAGCGTAGTGCCCCGCGCCCTTCAGGATCAGCTTCGGATCCTTCAGGTCAGGCACGTCGAGACCCCGCGACCGGGCGTGGATCGAACGCTGGCGCAGCGTCTGCATCATCATCAGCATCGGACGCGTGTGCGGATCGTCGGCGCCGACGTTGTAGATGCCGGACCAGAGAAACCCAAGATAGAGCAGCGCCAGGACGAGCACCAGCAGCACTGCGGTGGACAAGGATTTGCGGGTGACGATTGGCATGGGTGTTGTCTCCTGCTCAGAACCAGATGCGGACACCGGCCACGAGGCGGGTGTCGTTAGTGTCGTTGCCGGCATCGCGGCGCAGATCGGCAGTCCTTCCGAAGGCCCGTTCGCGGACCAGGCCGACATAGGGCGCGAACTGCCTGGTGATCTCGTACCGCAGCCGCAATCCAGCTTCGACTGTGGAAAGCCCGGAGCCGATTCCCCGTCGCGGGTCATCCTTTCCGAACAGGTTGACCTCGACAAGCGGTTCCAGGATCAGCCGATTGGTCAGCAGCGTCTGGTACCCGGATTCTAGCCGCGCCGAAGTCTGCCCACCTTGCCCGATGTATGCGGTCGCCTGCACCTCGAACTTGTAGGGGGCCATGCCGACCACCCCGATCGCGGCGAAATCCTGTGACGCGCCAGGCTTGAAGTCATGCCGCCCGCCGACGACCACGTCCCACCACGTGGCGATGCTATGGCCGTAGAGCACTTCGACATCCGCCGCCTGCGTGACGCCATTCGAACGCTCACCTTCGCTGCGCAGCCACACCCGGTTGAGGTCGGTGCCGATCCACGTGCGCCCCTCCCATGCCAGATCCGTCCCCGGATTGCCGTTGGACACTTCAAGATGGTCGAATATCGTGTAGTTCTGGATGGTGTTGTCGTGGGCGGCGTGGCCTGCGGCCGGTGGTCGCGCCGCGAGCCGATCGGCGTCGGTCAATCCGGGGACAGGCGTGACCCGCACCGCGGGCGGCGTCGACATCCCCGCATGCTGCCTGTCCCCCATTCCGTCCATGCCCTGCATGCCCTGCATGCCTTCCATCCCCTGCATGCTTGGCGCCGGCGCCTTGTCGCCATCCGCTTTGCCGGCAGGTGCCGTGTCTGGCGGCGCGGGCATCTGCTGTCCGTGCATCGCATGCGCAGGCACCGCGGGCTTGGCATGGTGGCCCGCATGCGCTTTCCTTGCAGGCGTGGGGCCGCGCTTTTTTACCGGCTGTTTCGCCACCGGCTTCGGTTCGGTCATGGGCATCGGCATGCGCATGTCCATCATCGAATGGTCCTGGGCCATGGCCGGCGTAGCGGTCCAGGCCATGATGGCCACAGGGAGCCATGCCATGCCCAGTGCGATTGCAGGCCTGGTCCTCATGCCCCCTCCTCCACATGCACTTCGCGCATCATTCCCGCCTCCATGTGGAACAGCAGGTGGCAGTGGTAAGCCCACTGTCCCAGTGCATCGGCGCGCACGCGATAACTGCGCCGGCTGCCCGGCGGCATGTCGATGGTGTGCTTGCGCAGGTGGAAGTTGCCCTGTTCGTCCTCCAGGTCGCTCCACATGCCATGCAGGTGGATGGGATGGGCCATCATCGAATCGTTGACCAGCACGATCCGCAGCCGCTCGCCGTACGTGAAGCGCAGCGGCTGCGCGCTCGAGAACTTTTCGCCATTGAATGACCACGCGAATTTCTCCATGTGGCCGGTGAGGTGCAGTTCGATGTCGCGGCCCGGATCGCGGCCGTCGGGATCGTCGAATGCGCTCCTGAGCATCGCGTAGGTCAGGACCGTGCGCCCGTTGTCGCGCAGGCCGATGCCGGGATCGTCCAGCTTGGGCACCGGCGCCGGACTGCGCATGTCGACCAGCGGGTTGCCTGGGGTCGGCTGCATGTCCATGGAGGACATGTCCATGCCGGCCGTGGTCCCGGTTGTTGTGCCCGTGTCTGCCTTGGTACCGGCGCGCGTGCCGCTCATGTCCATGCCGGCCATGTCGCCACCATCCGTCGAGCCCGTCGGCTGGTCAGCGCCGGATGAGGCGCCGGGCGCCCCCCCATGGTCCATTCCCGCCATGTCGCCCATGCCCATGTCCGCCATGGTCAGGATCGGACGTGGGTCCACCGCCGGCACCGGCGCGCGCAGCCCTTCGCGTACCGCCAGCGTGCCGCTGACGTAGCCGGTGCGGCCCAGGTCCTGGGCGAAGATCGTGAATGCATCCTGCCCCGACGGCTCGACGATCACGTCGAACACTTCCGCGGTCGCAATGCGGAATTCGTCGACGGTCACCGGATGCACGTAGTTGCCGTCAGCGGCGACGACGGTCATTTTCAACCCGGGGATGCGCACATCGAAATGCGTCATGGACGAGCCGTTGATGAAACGCAGGCGCACTTTCTCCCCGGAACGGAACAGGCCGGTCCAGTTGCCCAGCGCCGTGGCGCCGTTCATCAAGTAGGTATAGGTGTTGCCGTTGACGTCAGACAGGTCGGTCGGCGTCATCCGCATGCGGCCCCACATGCCGCGATCGGCGAGCGTGGCATCCAGGCCCTGGTTGCGGACGTCATGGACGAAGTCGCCGACCGTGCGCTTGTAGACATTGTCGTAGTTGGACATCTTCTTCATGCGCGAGAACAGCGCCGCCGGGTCCAGGTCGGTCCAGTCGGACAGCAGCACGACGTAATCGCGGTCGTACGCGAAGGGTTCGGGCGCGATCGGATCGATGATGATCGGGCCGTACAGGCCGACCTGCTCCTGGAACGCCGAATGGCTGTGGTACCAGTAGGTACCGCCCTGGCGCACGTCGAAGCGGTACTGGTAGGACTGCCCGTGCGGAATGCCGTCGAAGCTGATGCCCGGTACGCCGTCCATGTTGGCCGGCAGCAGGATGCCGTGCCAGTGGATGGACGTGTCGCGGCCATGGATCGAACCGTGCGGCAGCGCGTTGGCGACACTCAGGTTGACGGTGGTGCCTTCGCGCCAGCGCAGGATCGGTCCCGGCAGCGACCCGTTCACCGTCACGGCGGTCCGCGGCCGACCGGTGAAATTCATCGGCGTCTCGCCGATCCTCAGCTGGAAATCCGTACCCGCCAGCACGACCGGCTGACCGGCCGATTTCAGTGCCCAGGACGCCTTGGGCCAAAGGCCCAGCGAAGCGACAGCGCCGCCCGCGGCGAGCCCCTGCACGAAACGCCGGCGTGATGCCCTTGCAGGTCCACCGGCCGGGGGGCCGGATCGTTTGTTCGACATGACAACGCTCCACTGGATTGACAGGATGGCCGAGGATTGGCCTCGACGACAGCGCGCACGCAGGCGTGCGCAGGCACGGCGCATGCGCGCCGGCGCGTCATCCGATGGGAGGTCGGATCAGCGTCCCGAGCACGGGCGACAGGTGCGTCGGACGATCGGTCACCGTTGCGATTGGATCGATTGTCGTTTCACGCAGGTGAAGATCGCGCAGCAGTGGCACGTTCGCCTGCGTCGAAGCGCAGTCGCATGAACCGGCCTGGCAGCAATCCGGTCTCGGGACGCCATCGTCACCATGGCGATGGCTCGCGTGGCTCACCGGATCGCTGGCGATTGCAGCCGTGTGGGCACAGGCATCGTGCATCGACCCCTGCATGGCTGGTGCAGCCGTGGAATGCCCGTGGGCTCCCTCCGGCATCTGGATGCCGGCGACGACGGACTCCGCGCCGCTCGCCAACAGGCACAGGCTCAGCAGCAGACGCAGCGCAAGTGAGGGCAATCGAGGCACGACGGGCACTTTACCGTCATTTGTTTGAATCCGGCATCACCCGCAGCCACCTGGGCGTTGAGCCAACAAGAAAGGCCGGCATTGCCGGCCTTTCCAGTGACGCCTGAGACTCAGGCGCGCGTGTCGCGCCGTCCGGCGTACGCACCCTGCCCCGCCCGAACGCCGCTTGGAACCGGCATGCGCGGTGCGCGGCGGCGCGATCCGGGCATGCGGGCGGTGACAAGATGGGTGCGGTGATCGCGCTGATTCGGTTGTTGTACATGGCTCGCGCGTGCATCCATCGCTACCTTGAGCATGATCGCGCGCACCAGGTGCGGGAGTTCGCCGCCACGGCGTGACGTTCGCTACTGGTTCCAGCGCATGGCAGCGGCATCCGGAAACGAGGTCC
The DNA here is from genome assembly GCA_038222295.1 of Lysobacterales bacterium. Taxonomy (GTDB): domain Bacteria; phylum Pseudomonadota; class Gammaproteobacteria; order Xanthomonadales; family Xanthomonadaceae; genus Cognatiluteimonas. Next base: position 2,648 of record JBBRHT010000099.1, on the reverse strand, counting down.
GCACGCGGGACGGACCGTAGCCCAACATGTCATGGCGCGATTCGCCGGGCTGCGCGGCGGTGGCGTCTTCAAGCAGGCATTCCACCCATCCGTCGCGGCCGCTGTGCTTGGCCGCATACAGGCACTGGTCGGCCAGTTCGACCGCCTGTTCCCAGCCGAATTGGCGCGGCTGGCTGCGCAGCAGCGGGAATGCCGTCACGCCCACCGAGCAGCTCTTGCGCAGCACCGTGCCGTCGTCGAGCACGAAGGGATGCGCGCGCACAGCCTCGCAGACCTGAGCGGCGATGACGTGCGCCTGATGGCGGTCCGCGCTGCGGGCCAGGACCAGGAATTCCTCACCGCCCCAGCGCACGACGATGTCCGAATCGCGGCATGTCCGGCGCAGGACCTCGCCCAGTTGCTGCAGCACCGCATCGCCGGCGGCATGGCCATGGAGGTCGTTGACCGCCTTGAAATGGTCCATGTCGAGCATGAGCACGCACAGGTCGATGTTGCGGTCGGACGCGCCCTGCTGCTGGCGCAGGCAGCGCGCCACCTCCTCCGGCATGAAGGCAGAGAGATAGCGGCGGTTTTTCAGCCCGGTCAGCGGATCGACCATGCTGGCCTCCTCCAACGCGACGTACGCCGCCTGCAGGTCGCGCGTGCGTGTGCCGACGAGCGCTTCGCGTTCCACGTTGCGCCTGCGCAGGCGCGCCAGCCGCCAGCGCAGGGCGGCACGCGACAGCAGTGCGAGCGACGCCAGGGCCAGTGCGACGAACCACCAGGTCAGCCACCACGGCGGCTGGACGAGGACTTCGCGGCTCGCGATGGGCCCGGCTGCACCGGTGCCGTAGCGCGAGCGCGCCTGGAACACGTAACGACCGGGCAGCAGGCCGGTGTAGCGGGCCTCGCTCACCGCGGTTTCGCGCCACGCATCCTCGAAACCCCCCAGTCTCACCTCGCGCCGGATGCGGCCCGGGGCGAGGAACCCGAGCGTGGCGAAATGGAAGGTCAGCGCACGATCCTTCCAGCTGACTTCGCCCGACGCCGGCACCGGCTTGCCGCTGCCGTCCTGCACGAGGGTAACGATGGTCGGCGCGGGCGGCGGACGGCCCGGATCGTTGCGGCGGGTGTAGTGCGCCAGTCCATTCGACATGCCGAACCACACATCGCCGTCCCGATCGGCCCAGAAGCCATTCGCGGCCGCATCGTCGCCCGGCAGGCCATCGGCGCGGCCGAAGCGCTCGATGCGTCCACCTTGCCAGCGCTTGATGCCCATCGCGGTGCCGAGCCACAACGCGGTTGACAGGTATCCGGCCGAATAGATCGTGTCGCCGGTGAGACCCGAGGGGGCGCGTCGATGCTGCATCGTCGATGCACCGGCCGCGTCGAGATGCATCGCGGTCAGTCCTTCGACGTTCCAGTAACTCAACCAGACGACGTCTGCGTCGGCCGGCGTCACGGTTTCGACCTGGGTCTCCAGCAGTCCGTCACGCGTGTCGAAGCGTCGCCAGCGCGCGCCGTCGAACATCGCCAGTCCGCGCATGCCGGCGGCCCACAGCCGTCCGCGCCCGTCGCGCGCAAGCTGGTTCACCTGCTCATTCGGCGTTCCGCCCGGCAACTCGACCCGTTCGAAGGTGAAGCCGTCGCCCACGCGCCGCGCGCGGTGCAGACCTTGCGCGAGGGTGGCGACGTACAGCGCGCCGTCCGCACCGAACGCCATGCTGTTGATCGTGCTGGGGCCGTTGGCGCTGGACAGCGCAACCGGCGAAAACGCATCCGTGCCGTACGCCCGGTGCAGCAGCGTGTTGTGTCCGGCCCGCCCGCTGTTGCCGCCAATCCACAGATCACCTTCCGGACTCTCGGCGAATGCATAGAACGAACGGTCCTGCGTTGCCGGCAAGGCTTCCCAGTGATCGCCGACCGCGCGTGCGATGCCCCGGTTGGTGGCCGCCCACAGCGTGCCGTCGCGATCGCGGAAGACACCCCACACCGTGTCCGACGGCAGCCCCTGTTGACGCGTGAACGATGTCCATGCGAGCCGTCCCTTCAGCTGCTGCACGCCTTCGCTGCCGACCCACAGGCTCCCTTCGCGATCGACCAGCAGCGTCGTCGCCCACTCGTTGGGCAGGCCATGGGCGACATCGACCAGCGAACGCGCGTCGCCATCGAAGCACGCGATGCCATGGTTGGTCGGCGCCCACACGCGGCCGGCGCGATCCAGCACCAGCTCGCCCTTCTGCACGGCCGCACCCGGCAGCTGCGTGGTCAGGTCCTCGAAGGGGGCGTCGAAGCGTGCGAGCCGGAGCAGCAGCTGGCGTCCGCGGATCCACAGGCGACCGCGACCATCCCGGACGATCGACTGCACGGTTGCGCCGGCGGCGACCGGAGGCAGCGCCTGCGATTGCCAGCGGCCATTTCGACGCCGGTAAAGCCGCCCGGCAACGGCGAAGTAACTGTCTTCGCCGTCGGCCGACAGCCACGCTGCGCCGCCTTCGCGCGGCAAGCCTGCGACCGGTGACAGTCGCTTGCCATCACCTTCGAAGAACCCCGCGTTCGTCGCGACCACCAACCGGCCATCGCGCGTGCCGGTGACGCCGAGCACCTGCGCGCCTGGCAGAAGCACGTTGGCAAGTGCCGGGTCGGGCGCGACGCCTTTCCAGGCCACG
>JBBRHT010000098.1:0-7519 GCA_038222295.1 Lysobacterales bacterium | reverse complement strand
GACGGACTCTGGCTCGGACCCGGTAAACGAACAGTAATCGGTGTCGCTCTTCATTCGCCGCTCGTACGCGCGGAAAGCGTCGCGGATGTGGTTGCGCAGTTCGTCATCGTCCCATGGTTTGGTCAGGAAACGATAGATCGCGCCGCGGTTGATCGCTTCGGTGATCGTGGCGAGGTCGGTATAGCCGGAGAGCACCATGCGAATGGTGTCAGGATACAGCTCGCGCACACGGGTCAGGAATTCAGTGCCATCCATGTCCGGCATGCGCTGGTCGGACACGATGACCTGGACGCTCCGGCTGGCAAGCAGGTCGAATGCTTCGCGAACGCTGCTGGCGGTCAGGATCTGGTAGCCATCGCGGCGGAACAGCCGGACGAGCGAGCGCAGCATGTTCTCCTCGTCATCGAGCAGCAGCAGCGTGCGTTCGGGACTGGTCGCGGCAAACACCTGCGGCAGGAGGAAACGCTTGCGAATCATCTCGCCGAGTTCTGCGGCAGGTAGCGGCGGGCAAAACAGGTATCCCTGGAAAAAATCACAATGGTTGCGACGCAGAAAGCCGAGCTCGCCCTCGGTTTCCACGCCCTTGGCAATCACCTTCATGCCGAGCCGGTGGCCCATTTCGGTGATGCCGCGCACGATGGCTGCGCTGCGCGTGTCGCTGGCGACGTTGCGGATGAAGCTGCGATCGATCTTCAGACGGTCCAGCGGGTATTGCGCCAGCGCAGCGAAGCTCAACCCGCCCATGCCGAAGTTCTGCACGGTCGTGGTCGCGCCCAGGGCGCGCAGGCCGGTAATGGTCTCGTGGACGTTGCGCGCGTCAAGCCCGAGGGCGCTTTCGGCGATCTCGAATTCCATCGCATCGGCAGGCAACTCAAGCCGGTGCAGGAGTTCGCCGATCAGGTCGACGCAATCCAGTCGCACCAGCATTGGGTTGGGCAGGTGTACGGACATGCTGAGATAGTCCAGGCCCTGCGCGCGCCACTGGACCAATTGTTCGGCCGCTTGGCGCACCACCCAGTAACCAAGTCGCGCCGACAGTCCGACGCGATCGACCAGCTCCAGGAAATGGCTCGGGCGAATGAGTCCGTGCTGCTCGTTCTGCCAACGCAGAAGTGAGCTCACCCCGTCGATGCTGCCGTCGTTGGCATTGACCGTGGGTTGGAAGAACAGCTGGAATTCGCGCCTTTCCATCGCTTCCTGGAAGCTGCGCGACAGGCTCTCTGTCGACTGCTCCGGCCCGGAATGGAGGGGGTGGTCACCGATGCCACCGCGGCCATTCCGCTTGGCCTGCCGAACGGCATGCTCTGCCTTGGCGAGCAATGCTGCGGAGTCGAGCGCGTGGCCAGGATAGATGGCGATGCCGATCGATAATGTCACCGGCATCGTGTATGGCGGGATCAACAACGGCGATTCGAACGCGTCGCGCAAGCGTTCGGCCAATGCGGCTCCGTCCGGTTCGTCGCGACGATAGCCGATGCCAGCCAGGAATTCGTCACTGCCCAGCCGCCAAAGCCAGCCATCCGGGGGCATGGCCTTGAGCAGGCGTTGCGCAATCGCCGCAAGGGCCTGGTCTCCGACCAACTCACCAAGATTCTTGTTGATCGCGGCGAAACCATCGACGTCGATATGCAGCAGCGCTACTTGCCGGTTGGTTGCACCGGCCGCGGCAATCACCATGGACAGGGTAGGGCCGCCTGCACCCAGACGGTATAGCGAGGTCAGCGGGTCGACCGGGATCCCGCCAAACTCGTCATAACTTTGCTTCATCCGGACAGACTATCGTTTCTCTGATGCAGATTCACGCGATGCAGTTCCAAGCCACGTCAAGCACGTCGGGCTGCCATTGGTGTTTTTGGAGGGAGCGTGGAGATTGGCAATTGCCACTTGCACTCCGACACGAGCAAAACTCGCACCTTCGGCGGTGGGTGTCGCCACGGCCAGACGCGACAAATGATTCATTACAAGACGCAGAAACTCAGACAGGCCACGGGTGCCGGCCTGTGCACGGTGGCGCACCAGCAGCGACCACCACGCCAGGTCGCCAGCGGCGAACTGACCCTCGGGGGTGATCAGGACATCGCCCCGGATAATGAAATCCTTCCAGCCCGGATGCGCCAGGTAGCGGCCACCCTTGAGCACCCGCAGCAGCTAACGCGGCGTAAGGGATTCGGGTCTCGCCGGATTCCCAACCGCGGATCGTGCGCTCGCTGACCCGCAGCAGATCGGCGCAGGCGACGACGCCCATGCCGACCACCAGCCGGGCTTCCCGGAAGCGCCACGCGGCCACCGGCAGGTTCTGCCGTTTGACCCGGTTCGGGTGCCGTCCCTTGGCCCCTTGGTACTTCGCATAATGCATATTATGTTCCGGCAAGCGGGCGGCGCCCTCACTCACGCTGCATCCAATGGGCATCAGGCTACGTATAGCCCGCATCCCCGTTTCCTTGGATCCAGGCATGGCCGGCAGGCACAAACTCACCGCGGGTGCCGCACCGGCGAAGGTACGGGCCTGGTTCGATACGCAGGCCACGGCTGCGGCTGAAACGCCCGTGGCCGAGGCGGAGGCCGTCTGCATCGACTGGTTGCGCGCGGCGCCATTCATCGCGATGCACGTGGCCTGCCTTGCGGTATTCGTAGTCGGCGTGTCGCCGGTCGCGATATTGGTTGCGGCAGGCCTTTACGCGCTGCGCATGTTCGCCCTCACCGCCTTCTACCACCGGTATTTCTCCCATCGCACCTTCCGCACTTCGCGCGCGGTGCAATTCGCCTTCGCGCTGATCGGCGCGTCGTGCGTGCAACGTGGTCCGCTGTGGTGGGCAGCGCACCACCGCAACCACCATCGACATGCGGACACGCCGCTGGATCCGCATTCGCCGACGCTGCGTGGGTTCCTGTGGAGCCATGTCGGCTGGTTCCTGACGCCGAAGGCCTTTGGCACCGACTGGGCGCGTATTCCTGACCTGGCGAAATATCCGGAACTGCGCTGGCTCGATCGCTACGACACGCTCGTGCCGGTGGCGCTGGCCGCGTTTCTCTATGGCGTGGGCGCCCTGCTGGAACACGTCGCCCCGCACCTGGGGACGACCGGCCCGCAGATGCAGGTGTGGGGCTTCTTCGTCTCCACCGTGCTGCTGTTCCATGCCACGGTGACGATCAACTCGCTCGCGCACCGCTACGGACGCCGCCGCTTCGATACCCGCGACGACAGCCGCAACAACCTGTGGCTGGCGCTGCTGACCTTCGGCGAAGGCTGGCACAACAACCATCATTTCTTCCCGGGCTCGGTGCGCCAGGGCTTCCGCTGGTGGGAAATCGACCTCACCTGGTACGTGCTGCGCGCAATGGCTGCGCTGGGATTGGTACACGGCCTCAAGCCGGTGCCTGGATGGGTGCTTGAAAAGGCACGGGGGCGTTGCTGACATGCGCATCGCCGTCATCGGCTCCGGCATCGCGGGATTGGCATCGGCGTGGCTGCTGTCGCGCCAGCATGACGTGGTGCTGTTCGAGGCCAGCGACTACCTCGGCGGTCACACCCACACCCACGACATCGAGATCGACAACCACCGCCTCGCAGTGGATACCGGCTTCATCGTCCACAACCCGCAACACTATCCGTTGCTGACGCGGATGTTCGCCGAACTTGGCGTGGCGACGCAGCCGACGACCATGAGCTTCTCGGTGCACAGTGAGGCGAGCGGAGTCGAATACAACGCGACCTCGCTCGATGGCCTGTTCTGCCAGCGCCGCAACCTGGTGTCGCCGCGCTTCTGGGGCATGGTGCGCGACCTGCTGCGCTTCCATCGCATCGCGCCGCGCCTGCTGGAGAGCGACAACCCGGGTCCGACGCTGGGCGAGTACCTGGCGCTACACGGATTCGGCGATGCGTTTCGTGACGAACACCTGTTGCCGATGGCCTCGGCGCTCTGGTCGTCCCCGGCACGACAGGTGCTGGAATTCCCCGTGCGCCATCTGGCGCAGTTCATGACCAACCACCAGATGCTGCAGGTCCGCGGACGGCCGCAGTGGCGCGTGGTGAGCGGCGGTTCGGCCAATTACGTGAAGGCGTTGCAGCAGCGCTGGCGCGCCCAGGTGCGATTGCGGACGCCGGTACTGCTGCTGCGTCGCGATGCCGAAGGCGTGGAGGTGGTGACGCAGTCGCTGAGCCAGCGCTTCGACCATGCCGTGCTCGCTTGCCATAGCGACCAGGCGCTGAAGCTGCTCGCCGATGCCGATGCGCGCGAGACCGAGATCCTCGGTGCGATCGGCTACCAGGACAACGAGGCCGTGCTGCATACCGACGCAAGCCTCCTGCCGGGCAACCGCAAGGCCTGGGCGGCGTGGAACGCGCATGTACCCCGCCATCCCGGCGATGCCTGCACGGTCAGCTACTGCATGAACCTGCTGCAGGGACTGGAGACGACACAACTGCTGGTAGTGACACTCAATCGCAGCGAGGCGATCGATCCCGGTCGCATCCTGCGGCGCATCCGGTACCAGCACCCCGTCTACACCCTCGCGTCCGTGGCCGCGCAGGCGCGTCGCGGCGAGATCCAGGGGCGGCGGCGCACGTGGTTCGCCGGTGCGTACTGGGGATGGGGCTTCCATGAGGACGGCATGCGCAGCGCGGTGGATGTGGCGAGCGCGCTCGGCGTCTCCTGGGACGAGACCCGGCAGGCCGTGACGCATCCGCGGCCGCGAATCGGCTCGGACCCGCTATGGATGCGGACATGAGTACATCCCTGCGAAGCGCCGTCTACGAAGGCGTGGTGCGCCACCGTCGCGTCGCTCCGACCACACATGCGTTCCGCTTTCGCATGGCCCAGCTGTACCTCGACCTCGACGAACTCGACCGGGCGTTTACAGGCCGCTGGCTGTGGTCGCACAACCGCCGCAACCTGGCCGAGTTCCAGCGCACGGACTACCTCGGCCCCATGGACCTGTCCCTGGCCGACGCCGTGCGCATGCGCGTGCAGCAGGCCACGGGCCAGCGTCCGGCGGGCCCGATCCGGCTGCTCACCCACCTGCGCTACTTCGGCCGAGTCTTCAATCCGGTCAGCTTCTACTACTGCCACGATGAGGACGAGGTACTCGAATGCATCGTCGCGGAGATCACCAACACGCCGTGGGGCGAACGCCATGCCTACGTGCTGCCGGTGGATGAAGCCCGCCGGCAGGGGCGCTCGCTGCATTGGGATTTCCCAAAGTGCTTCCATGTCTCGCCGTTCATGGCGATGGAGCGCGACTACCGATGGGCGTTTACAGAGCCCGGCGATGACCTGCGCGTACACATGGACGTCCTCCAACAAGGCGGGCGCGAATTCGACGCGACCCTCAGCCTGCGCCGCCGCCCCCTCGACGGGCCATCGCTGGCACGCGTGCTGTGGCGCTATCCCGCGATGACGACGCAGGTCGTGGCCGCCATCCACTGGCAGGCACTGCGGCTATGGCTCAAGCGCACCCCGGTCCACCCCCACCCTGCCCCGCGAGATCCCGCATGAACGAACTGGCCGCCGCTGCGTTCCCGCACTCCTCCTACGGCGGCTTCGACCGTTTCCTGCGCGCGCGGCTGGTGGCGCAGATGGGTGCGATGCAGGGCCGGCCGCTGCGGCTGGTCGATGCGCTGGGTGAAGTGGGCTTCGGCGAAGCCGCGGCGAACGTGGCGCCCCTGCAAATCGTGGTGCACCACCCGGGCTTCTATCGCGCGGTCGCTCGCAACGGCAGCGTCGGCGCCGCCGAGGCCTACATGGACGGGTCATGGCAGTGCGACGACCTGGTCGGCCTGGTGCAACTGCTGGTGCGCAACCGCGACCTGCTCGATCGCATGGAAACGGGGCCCGCGCGCGTGGGCGGTTGGGCGATGCGCACCCTGCACGCACTGCGACGCAACACACGCAACGGCTCGCGCCGCAACATCGGCGCTCATTACGACCTGGGCAACACTTTTTTCTCGCTGTTCCTGTCGTCCGACCTGATGTATTCCTCCGCGCTGTTCGCTGACGCCGCGGACACGCTCGAACTGGCTTCGACGCGCAAGCTCGACCACATCTGCCGCAAGTTGCGCCTGCAGCCGGGCGATCGCGTCGTCGAGATCGGCACCGGCTGGGGCGGTTTCGCCCTGCACGCAGCGCGCCACTACGGCTGTCATGTCACCACAACGACGGTCTCGCGCGAGCAGCACGCGCTCGCCACCGCGCGCGTCGCCCAGGCCGGGCTGCAGGACCGGGTGAGCCTGCTGATGGAGGACTACCGGGACCTGCATGGCCAGTACGACAAGCTGGTGTCGATCGAAATGGTCGAGGCGATCGGCGCGCAATACCTCGAGACGTATTTCGCGCAGCTCGGCGCCTTGCTCAAGCCCGACGGGCTGGCGCTGGTGCAGGCGATCACCATCGAGGACCACCGATACGCTCATGCCCTGCGCTCGGTCGACTTCATCAAGCGCCACGTGTTTCCAGGCTCGTTCATTCCATCCATCAACGCGCTGCTGCAGGCGAAGACGCGCAGTTGCGACCTCGCACTGCTGCACTTGGAGGATTTCGGGGCGTCATACGCGCGCACGCTCCAGTCCTGGCGCGAACGATTCCTGGCGCAGCTGCGGCAGGTGCGCGCCCAGGGCTTCGACGAACGATTCATCCGCATGTGGGAGTTCTACCTCGCCTATTGCGAAGGTGGCTTCCGCGAGCGCTCGATCGGTGTGGCGCACCTGTTGTTCGCCAAGCCCGGGCAATGCGAAGCCGATGAGTTCGTCCATCTCCAGGCCGCGCCGTCGCGGCTCGAGGCGTGACATGGCTGCCTGGCTCAATGCCGTCGGCTACCAACTCGTCTGGTTCGCCGCCGTGGCTGGGGCGGGGCGTCAAACGCCATGGTGGGGTGTGCTCGCCGCAGCAGTGTTCGTCGCCGTGCAAGTGGCTTTTTCCGCGCAGCGTCGCAGCGACCTGCGGCTGCTGGCCGTGGCGTTGGCGCTCGGCGTCGCGCTCGACGGCACCCTCGCGGCGTCCGGCTGGCTGCACTACGCAGCGCAACGGCCCGGCTTTCAGGCGCCGCTGTGGATCCTGGCGATCTGGAGCGCATTCGCCCTGACGCTCAACCACTCGCTGCGATTGCTGCAAGGCCGTCCGGCTTGGGCGTCGTTGCTGGGCGCGGTCGGCGGGCCGCTGGCGTACCTGGGCGCCGCGCGCGGATTTGGTGCCGTCGAGTTCGTCGCGCCCGCAGCGGCACTCATCGCCGTTGCACTGGCCTGGGCGCTGGCGATGCCGCTGCTCTCGCAACTCGCGTTGCGTTGGCGCGTGGGCACGCAGGCTGCCACCGCGGACGCATCGGCATGAACGTCCTGCATGCCCTGCTGGCAGTGTGGGCACTGGCGGCCCTCGCCCAGACCTTGGGCTGGGGATGGCAGCAGCGCCAGCGCAATGCGGGTCTCGTCGATGCAATCTGGGCGACCGGGGGTGGCGCGTCAACGGTTGATAATGGCGTAACTGGGGAAGGCGCCGAAATTCCCCCTTTACCCCAGGCGGGCCATTGC
>JBBRHT010000097.1:0-7521 GCA_038222295.1 Lysobacterales bacterium | reverse complement strand
CTGGATACCGAGTCCGAGCGGCTGGTGCAGGACGCATTGATGCACCTGATGCCGGACCGCACCACGCTGGTCATCGCGCATCGGCTGTCAACCATCGAGCATGCCGACCAGGTCCTGGTGCTCGACAACGGTCGCTTGGTCGAGCAGGGCACGCATGCCGAGCTCCTCGCACGTGGTGGGTTGTATTCGCACCTGCACGGGATCCAGTTCCGCGAGCCGAGCACCGCATGACGCGGGCACGCAAGGCACCCCCATGGTGGTACGGCGATGGTGCGCCGCCGATTGGTGCGCAACTGGTGTCCGCCGCGTACGGCGCAGCGGTCGGCGCGCGACGCGCCCTGTACAAGGCCGGATTCCTGCGGCGCGCGCGCGTCGAGGTGCCGGTCGTCGTCGTCGGTAACCTGATCGCCGGCGGCAGCGGCAAGACGCCGCTGACCATCGAGGTGGTCGAACGGCTGCGCGCGAAGGGTTGGAACCCCGGTGTCGCGACGCGCGGTTACGGTCGCGCGAATCCGGCAAGCGCCATGTGGGTCGACGCCACCACCGATGCCGCGACCGGTGGCGACGAGCCCGTCCTCATCGCGCGGCGTACCGGATGCAGGGTCCGCGCCGACCGCAACCGGGTCGCGGCGGCGAAGGCACTCGCCGCGGCTGGTTGCGACGTGGTTGTCTGCGACGACGACCTGCAGCATTACGCCCTGGCGCGCGATGTCGAAATCGAGGTGATTGATGGTCGCCGTCGATATGGCAACGGCTGCATGCTGCCTGCGGGCCCGCTGCGCGAGCCCATCGCTCGCGGTGCCGAATGCGACTTCCGCGTGGTCAATCTCCCCAATGGCGATCCCACGGATGCCGGGACTGGTTTCGGCGAATGGCCGATGCGCCTGCTGGGTGACTGCGCCGTGCCGGTGCTTGGCGGACGCTCGCAATCCCTCGCGTCGTTCTCCGGACAACGCGTCCATGCGGTGGCCGGCATCGGCGACCCCGAACGCTTCTTCACGATGTTGCGTTCGCGCGGCATCGCTGTCGTGCCGCACGCGTTTGCCGACCATCATCGCTACGTTGCCGCGGACTTCGAGTTCGGCAGCGACCTGCCGGTACTGATGACCGAAAAGGACGCGGCGAAATGCGCGGCGTTCGCGGGGCCGCGGCACTGCACCGTGCCCATCAGCGCCGAACTCCCGGAATCCTTCTGGGTCGCATTGCTCGCCCGCGTGGCTGCCGCGAGGGAGGCCAGGGCATGAGCCTGGACTTCGTCGTGGCCATTCCCGCGCGCCTGCAGGCCACGCGCTTGCCCGGAAAGCCCCTTCGCCTGCTTGGGGGCGAGCCGATGATCCGGCATGTCGCTCGACGCGGGCTGCTGGCGGGCGCACGGGAGGTGTGGGTCGCGGCCGACGACCAGCGCATTGCCGATGCCTTGGCCGACAGCGGCGTGCGCGTCGCGATGACGTCGGGCGACCACGCATCAGGCAGCGACCGCATCGCCGAGTGCGCGCGGATCGCCGGGTGGGCGGACGATACGATCATCGTCAACCTGCAGGGCGACGAACCATTCGCGCCTGCCGCCGGCATCCGTGCCGTCGCGGCGTCGCTACACGAGTCCGCCGCCGACATGAGCACGCTGGCGACCGGAATCACCACCATCGAACAGGTGTTCGATCCGCACGTGGTCAAGGTCGTGCGCGACGACAGCGGCCATGCGCTTTACTTCAGTCGTGCGCCGGTGCCGTGGGCGCGCGATGCCTTCGCGGTCGATCGCGCCACGCTTCCGGCGGATGGCCCGTGGTTGCGGCACATCGGCATCTACGGGTATCGGGCCAGCACGCTGCGGCGTTTCGCTGCGTTGCCGCCCGGCAAGCTCGAGCAGGTCGAATCGCTCGAGCAGTTGCGCGCGCTCGAAGCCGGCATGCGCATCGTGGTGGCGATGACGCCGGAGGCGTTTCCGCCCGGTGTCGATACCGAGGCGGACCTCGCGCAGGCCGAGCGGCACCTTGCCGTGAACGGGCGTGCCTGAGGGGGACGTCACCATGATTGCGCTCAGGAAGCGAACCATGGCAGTCGCGATGTCCCCAGGCCTCGACATGGCGCCGCTGGGCCTCGGGTCCGACGCGGTGAACGCACGGGTTTCCAGCCAGCCCGCGCCGATGGACGGCGGATGGATGCGCAGATGACCCTATCGCCGCCCGCGACGTTCGATGGCAAGGCCTTCGTCCGCAGCCTCAGCACCGCACCCGGCGTGTACCGGATGTTCGCGGCCGACGGCAGCGTCCTCTACGTCGGCAAGGCGGGCGCGTTGCGCAAGCGCGTCGCCAGTTATTTCAGCAACACGCCAAAGCCCGCCAGGACGCTGGCGATGCTCGCCCAGGTCGCGCGGATGGAAGTCACCGTGACGCGGACGGAGGCCGAGGCGCTGCTGCTGGAAAACCAGCTGATCAAGTCGACGCATCCCCGTTACAACGTGCTGTTGCGCGACGACAAGAGCTATCCGTTCGTGCTGCTCACCCAGGAAGCCTGGCCGCGCCTTGCGATGCATCGCGGCGCCCGGGCGATTCCCGGCCGTTACTTCGGCCCATATCCCGGCGTCGGTGCGGTGCGCGAGACGCTCAACCTGATGCACCGCCTGTTCCGGCTGCGCAGTTGCGAGGACAGCGTCTTCCGCAACCGGTCGCGGCCGTGCCTGCAGTACCAGATTGGTCGTTGCAGCGCGCCCTGCGTCGGGCTGGTTCCCGCCCGCGAATACAACGAAGCCGTCCGCCGTGTCGGCCTGTTCCTCGATGGCCGCAGCGATGAACTCGCCAGCGAACTGGAGCAGTCGATGGCCGCCGCCAGCGAGCGCCTGGATTTCGAGGAAGCCGCGCGCGTCCGCGATCTGATCGGCGCGATCCGCAAGCTGCAGGCCCGGCAGTATGTCGATGGACGTGCCGCCGACCTGGATGTCCTCGCCTGCGCGATGCAGGGCACGCGCGCCTGCGTGTTGCTGCTCGCATTCCGCGACGGCCGCAACCTCGGCACGCGGGCATTCCATCCGCGCACCAACGGCGTCGACAACGCAGCCGAAGTGTTGTCGGCCTTCGTGTCGCAGTACTACGCCGAGCAGCCACCCCCCGGCGAAATCGTGCTGGACCGCGACATCGAGGATCGGCAACTGCTGCAGGACGCGTTGTCTGCCGCGGCCGGCAAGCGCATCGTCGTCAAGTGCAGCGTGCGCGGCGAGCGCGCGGGCTACCTCGACCTCGCGCGGCGCAACGCCGAGCTGGCGCTGGCAACCGAACTGGGCAGCCAGGCCACGCAGCAGGCGCGGCTGGAGTCGGTGCGCGAGCTGCTGGGCGTGGCCGACCTGCCATCGCGCATGGAGTGTTTCGACATCAGCCACACCATGGGCGAGGCCACCGTCGCCTCGTGCGTCGTCTTCGACGGCAACGGACCGGTGCGCGGGCAATACCGGCGGTACAACATCGCCGGGATCGAGCCTGGCGACGACTATGCCGCCATGCACCAGGCGCTGGAGCGGCGTTTTCGCCGTGCCGTCGAGGAAAACGGCGTCCTGCCCGATGTGCTGCTGATCGATGGCGGCGTAGGGCAGGTCGCGCAGGCGCGCAGCGTGCTGTCGAATCTGGGCATCGATGGGATCACCCTGGTCGGTGTCGCAAAAGGCGAGGGCAGGCGCGCCGGACATGAAGCCCTGCTGCTCGCCGACGGGCGCGAGATCCGCCCCGGACCCGAGTCCCCCGGCCTGCAACTCATCCAGCAGGTACGCGACGAGGCGCACCGGTTCGCCATCACCGGCCATCGGGGCCGGCGGCAGAAAGCGCGCAACACCAGTCGGCTGGAAGATATTCCGGGCATCGGCCCCCGCCGACGCGCTAATCTGTTGCGGCATTTCGGGGGATTGGGTGGTTTGAAGTCAGCCGGCGCGGAAGAGATCGCTCGTGTCGAAGGCATCAACGCCGCCCTCGCCGAGCGCATTTACGCCAGTCTCCATGGATTGCCCGGGGCGGGGGCCAGCAACCAGCAGGCCAGTAGCCAGACATGAAGTTGACCGTGCCCACGATGCTGACCTTGCTGCGGATCGTCATGATCCCGGTTCTCGTGGTGGTGTTCTACCTGCCGTTCCACTGGACCAATTTCGCCGCCGCGGCGGTTTTTGGCCTGGCGGCGCTCACCGACTGGCTCGACGGTGCGATCGCACGCCGCTACGGTCAGTACTCGGCATTCGGCGCCTTCCTGGACCCGGTCGCGGACAAGCTGATGGTCGCGACCGCGTTGTTCCTGATCGTCCAGGGCCATCCCACCGCGTGGATGGCCTTGTGGGCGGCGGTGATCGTCGGCCGTGAGATTGCCGTGTCGGCCCTGCGCGAATGGATGGCCGAACTCGGCCAGCGCGCCCGCGTGGCCGTCGCCACCGTCGGCAAGATCAAGACGATCGCGCAGATGGTTGCGTTGCTGTGCCTGCTTTACGCGATCAATCCCGCGCGGCCGCCGCACCCGATGCCGTGGATGGGCATGTTCGTTTTCCACGTCGGAGATTGGCTGCTGGCCATCGCGGCGCTGCTCACCTTGTGGTCCGGATATGAATATCTGCGTGCCGCGTGGCCCGTCCTGTGCGCGGGTGAGCGATTGATGGTTGACAGTCCCGCCCCGGACAGTAAAATTGCCGGCTCAGCGCGGGAATAGCTCAGTTGGTAGAGCACGACCTTGCCAAGGTCGGGGTCGCGAGTTCGAGTCTCGTTTCCCGCTCCATTTAGTTGGTGTTACGCCGCCAAGCGGCATGCCGGCGGTCCCAGTGCCGGCAGCGAAAGCCTCGGCCTGCCGGGGCTTTTTCGTATCCGCCATTGAATTCGCAGGCTGTGTGCGACAGCCTTGCAACAAGACCACCGGCCGGGTGGCAGAGTGGTTATGCAGCGGACTGCAAATCCGCGTACGCCGGTTCAATTCCGACCTCGGCCTCCATTGCAAGCACGCACGAATCCCGGCTCCGGCCGGGATTTCTGTTTGTGCCGCGCTTGGGGCACCATTGCGGCACGCCTGGGTGGCGAAACCGGTAGACGCAGCGGACTTAAAATCCGCCGGCCGCAAGGCCATGCGGGTTCGAGTCCCGCCCCAGGCACCACCGGCAGGGGATGGGCAATGCGCGATCTGGCCAGCACACGCATCGGCGTGATTGGACTGGGGTACGTCGGACTGCCGCTCGCGATCGAGTTCGGCAAGTTCTACGACACGGTGGGCCATGACATCGATGCGTCGCGGATCACGACGCTGCGCAATGGCGGCGTCGATCGCAACCGCGAGGTGGAGGTCGACGAGTTCGCCGCGGCCACGCACCTGCGCCTGGCCAGTGCCTTCGACGACCTGCGCGACTGCAATGTCTACATCGTCACCGTGCCCACGCCGATCAACGAGCACAAGCATCCCGACTTCACCCCGTTGATCCAGGCAAGTCGCAGCATCGGCGGCGTGCTCAAGCAAGGCGACCTGGTGATCTACGAGTCGACGGTCTATCCGGGCGCCACGGAGGAGATCTGCGTGCCGGAGCTCGAACGCGCGTCCGGCATGGCGTTCAACATCGATTTCTTCGTCGGGTACAGCCCGGAGCGCATCAACCCGGGCGACCGCGAGCGCCGTCTCGTCGACATCCCGAAAGTAACGTCCGGCTCCACGCCGGAAGCCGCCGATTTCGTCGACGCGCTATATCGGACCATCATCACCGCCGGCACGCACAAGACGTCGAGCCTGAAGGTGGCCGAGGCAGCCAAGGTCGTCGAGAACACCCAGCGCGACGCCAACATCGCACTGATCAATGAGTTCGCGCTGATCTTCCATCGGCTGGGCATTGATACCAACGAGGTACTCGAAGCCGCCGGGACCAAATGGAACTTCCTGCCGTTCCGCCCGGGCCTCGTCGGCGGGCACTGCATCGGCGTGGATCCGTACTACCTGATCCAGAAGGCGCAATCGGCCGGTTATTACCCGGACATCCTGCTCGCGTGCCGGCGCATCAACGATGCCATGGGGCAACACATCGCAGCGGAAGTCATCAAGCTGATGATCCAGCGCGGTGCGACCGTCTCCGGCGCACGCATCCTGTTGCTTGGCATCACCTTCAAGGAAAACTGCCCGGACCTGCGCAATACACGGGTGATCGATCTCGCTCACGAGTTCACGGAGTATGGCGCGGTCGTCGACATCCATGATCCATGGGCGGATCCGGTCGTCGCCGCGCGCGAATACGGCGTGCAATTGCTGACGCAGGCGCCGGAGGCGGGCGCCTACGACGCCATCGTCGTCGCGGTGGCGCATGACGAGTTCCGCGCGATGGGCGTCGAGGGATTGCGGCGCATGGCGAATGGTCGTGCGGTGATCTACGACATCAAGGGGATATTTCCAAGGGACGCGGTCGACGCGCGCCTGTAGCGACGCCCGCAGGACGACAGTCACCGATGATCCGCTACTCCGCTTACATCGCCTGTGTCATCGCCGCGCTGCTGTCGGCGTGGGCATTGCAGTTCGACCAGCAGTGGCGGTGGGGAGTGGTCGTCTTCGGCGCGCTGTCGCTGCTGGGAACGATCGACGTCCTGCAGCGCGACAGCACCTTGCGCCGCATCTATCCGTTGCTGGCGCACCTGCGCTACGGGCTGGAATCGATCGGGCCGGAGATCCGCCAGTACTTCATCGAGAAGGACACCGAGGAGACGCCGTTCTCGCGCCAGCAGCGCGCGCTCGTCTACCAGCGCGCCAAGGGCGTCATGGACGTCGTTCCATTCGGCACCGAGCACAATGTCTATGGCATCGACTACGAGTGGATCAACCACTCGATCGTGCCGAGCTTCATCGCGTCGCATGATTTCCGCGTGCGCATCGGCAACCTGGCGACGCAACCGTACGACGCCAGCGTGTTCAACATTTCGGCGATGAGCTTCGGCGCGCTGTCGGCCAACGCGATCCGCGCCCTCAATGCCGGGGCCAAGCGGGGCGGCTTCTACCACGACACCGGCGAAGGTTCGATCTCGTCCTACCACCGCGAGAACGGCGGGGACCTGGCTTGGGAAATCGGCTCGGGCTACTTCGGTTGCCGCGATGCGGAGGGTCGCTTCGACGACGCACGCTTTGCCGACAGCGCGCGCACCGAGCAGGTGCGGATGATCGAGATCAAGCTGTCGCAAGGCGCCAAGCCCGGCCACGGCGGCGTGTTGCCGGCCGCCAAGGTCAGCGCCGAGATCGCGGCAACACGCGGCGTGATGATCGGGCACGACTGCATCTCGCCGGCGCGGCATTCCGAATTCTCCACGCCCGTGGGATTGCTCGAATTCGTCGCGCGGCTGCGGCATCTGTCCGGCGGCAAGCCGACCGGTTTCAAGCTGGCGATCGGCCACCCGTGGGAATGGTTCGCGGTCGCCAAGGCCATGCACGAAACAGGCATCCTGCCGGACTTCATCGTCGTGGACGGAGCGGAGGGCGGCACTGGCGCCGCACCGGCCGAATTCATCGACCACGTCGGCGTGCCGATGCACGAGGCGCTGATGC